>CAYRFN010000040.1:0-27826 GCA_964423495.1 uncultured Desulfobacteraceae bacterium | reverse complement strand
CAATTTTCAGATGCCTAATTTATTTAAGTGCGAATTATCGGACAGCCTCCTAGGAGAGGCACTGGTTGCCTTAGAAAATGACAATGAAAGAACACAAAGTATTGCAGGCTTTACATGGATAGTCAGTATTCATTTGAATGCAACTTAGTATAAGGAACTGTATGGAGGTTTTGCTGTTATGGTATTATTGTATCAAAAAGAGATAATTGTACCATATTGAAACGCATCATCAGTCACCTTGCCATATTCGGGTTATTAACGATCCTACTCTCGATCTGCTCCACCATATCGTCAGGCACAATGTAAAAGACCTTGGGATTGGTCCCCTTAGACTGGAGTAAGGGCATAGATCTGGAAAGCTTCTCATGTATTGGGCTGTCAGGATCATCAAGGTCACCGAAGATCATTACCTTTGACGGGCATCCGGCAACACAGGCCGGCTCTCTCCCCTGATCGATTCGATGAGCACAGAGTGTACATGTGGAAGATTTTCCGGGCGGGTGTATACGGTGAGTTTTCGCTGTTTCCTCGTAAGGGGCCTTATATTCAAAGAAATATTCCTCATCAGGATTTATGTCGATAACACCGTATGGGCATGCCTTTACACAGTCTCTGGCACCAACACATCTATTATGATCAATGAGGACAATACCGTCCTCACGTTTGGAGATCGCGCCGGAAGAGCAGGCGTCAACACAGGGCGGATCATCGCAATGCATACAGGCATATCGTACATAGGTTATCCGATCTGGTGATCGACTCTCCAGTTCAAGGATCTTATCCCACCAGACTCTTGGTCCTGTGAGGTTCTCCTGTTTGCAGGCAATGACGCATGTCATGCAACCGGTGCACCTGTTCAGATCAATGACTATCCCGTATCTGGCCATTTTATGTTATGTCCTCCTTATTTTTCCGTTTGTAACCTTTAAAACCGCCGTCTTTCAGGCATTTCGAATATTGAGCTAAAAAATTCCTTAGGAAATTTTTAGATAAAGCGGCTTTGCCGCTATGAGATCCGCCGTGGCGGAGCGTTATATAAAATTGCGCAGCAATTTTATATTCATGCCTTCTCCACCTTGCAGATGACCTCCTTGTATGGAGGAAATCCGGAGATGGGATCGAACTGCCTGGGTATCAATTCATTTACATTGGCCTTAGCCCATCCGTGCATGATACCGACGACACCCTCGGGGACCATAACGGTAAGTTTTGTTTTAACCCGCATTTTTCCATGGGGGGTTTCAAGAATCGCGTCATCTCCACTGGCAATACCGTTTTTTTCCGCATCCATGGGGTTGATCGTAAGGAGCGGTTCCCTCTGAAGTTCCAGGAGCCAAGGTGAATCTTCCCTCCACTTGCTGTGTGTAATATAGGGCAGCCTGGAGCCGGAGATCAGGATTAGTGGATATTCATTGGTGGTCTGCATAGGATCTTTATACTCCGGCAGGGCAGGATAACCGTGCTTTTCCAATACCAGCGAGACAGCTTCGATCTTCCCGGAAGGCGTTGGAAATCCGGGGTTTCCGTCCATTCTCATATCTCCTGTTTCGTATTGTTTATACAATTCAGGTCCCTTGGCCGGCACACTGACACCATCTTCCTGATTCTTCCTCAAATCATCGTAACTTAAGTTCCACATACCGAGGACGTCATTACAGGCGGCTTCCACATCTCCGTTGAAGAATATGTCCGGATATCCTAATCGTGTTCCTATATCAAGGGCGATCTGCCAGTCCTCTTTGCATTCACCCAGAGGTTTAACGGGTGTGCGGCCAAAGACCTTACGACCGTGACAGGCAAAGGGCGCCAGTCTCTCAAAATTCATGGCCGCAGGAAGCACAATATCAACATAATTATGGCTCCACGGACGAAAGAAGTAATCCACGGCCATAGAAAATTCAAGGCTTCCTATGGCTTCCTGGTATTCATGGCTCTGAGGCCATATCATAGTGTTAAGCCCCCAGCCCAGAAAGGCCTTTACCTTCCCCTCTTTTATCCATTCTACGAGGTGATTGGTCTGGATCTCCCATAGTTTCTCCGCCCACGCCGGGAAGTCATCCAGGTCCAGTCTGTGTTCCTTCATCTGGTTCATTTTCTCCCTCAGGGAAAATTCTGGAGGCCCGTCAGCCCAAGGACCTGGCATGCCTTCTAATGGATTAGTAGGTTTGTCTATCCCACCGGGGATATCTATGTAACCACAGATCGCGGGAACCATTAAAAGGGCGCGATGGTTGTTTGTGGCATTAAGATCATGGGTTGTACCCTGTGCGCCTGTTAGCAAACATCCTGGGCTGTTCGAGGCATAGAGGCGGGCCGCGTCAACGATCTGTTCAGCCGGGACCCAGGCAATCCTTTCCACCTTTTCAGGTGGAAAACCTTTCACGTATTCTTTTAACTCATCAATACCGTGGATCCATTTCTCACAAAATTCCTTGTTATGCAGGTCTTCCTTGAAGATAACATGCATTAGTCCGGCGGCAAGAGCCGCAGTCGTGGCTGGTCGGGGTCGAAGATGTATGTCAGCCAGTGTGCCTGCCGTGGGGGTAATCCTGGGATCCACCACGATGAACTTGACGCCGCGTTCCTTGGCATCGGCAAGATGACCATGGCATAAGAACGGCTGACCGGAATAGGCCGGATTGGTGCCCCATATAAGCATCACTTTTGTCTCTTCGGTAGGGGGATTACCCATGGTAGGAAATCCGTAGGTCAATAGCTCTGCCAATTGGGCGGCCCTTCGACACGCCGTGGAACTCTCACAGCCGTAGTTGACAGAGCCGTAAGTGACGGCAAGGCGCTGGACAGCTGCCCGTGGTTCTTTGGGATCTCCAACATAAAAGAATACCTCATGGGGGCTATGTTTCTCCTTGATTCGCTTCAGATGGTCTACTATCGTATCATACGCCTCGTCCCATGTTACGCGCTCAAAACCGGGATCTTCCGATCCCTTGGGATTCGTTCTCTTCATCGGGTATTTGAGGCGGTTCGGATGATAAAGTCGCTGGAGGGTCGCGTAGGCCTTGGAGCAGAGCGGAGAAGCAGGGAAACCAGGCCAGGGTTCTATGCGGGTTACCAAATTACCATTTTTGTAAAATTTTATCCCGCAGAAGGGAACTTCGTTACAGCCGTCGCAGAAGGTATATCCGGCCTCCTCATTCTCGGCAACGGTGCCTTTAGGATTCGTGGAATTAAACATCTTAATGTCTCCTGATATTTTTGACATTATTATAAGGTTTGATACATGTGGTCTATTTTGTAAGACTATAACTGTTTTGATAACCTTTTAATATAGATATGAATAGTTAATATGAAAGAACTTAGATCCTTTGATGATCGCTTTGATAGTTAATATGGATTACGACTCTGATTCATAGGATTATGCGGTGGATCTGTTATTCCCCCAGATAGGCTTCAATAACCTTTTGATTATTAACGACTTCCTGTGGCTTTCCTTCAGCGATTTTTTCCCCGTAATTAAGGACCACCAGCCTGTTTGAGATGCCCAATATGGCCTTCATCACATGCTCTACCACGATCAGGGTTACTCCGGAATCCCCTATTGCCTTCACTAAGTCCACGGCGTCCGCCATCTCGGTCGGCGTTAATCCGCTCATCATCTCGTCCAGCAGGAGCATCTTGGGCTTTGTGGCAAGGGCCCTGGCAATCTCCAGCCTCTTGCGATCGACCATCCCAAAAGTTGCGGCCATTGAAAGGTTCTTTCCACCCAGACCGATAAATTTCAGAATCTTTTCGCATTCCTGCTCAGCCTTTTTTATGCTCAGGACCGGTTCACTTCCGTACATTCTCCCTATCATAACATTCTGCAAGGCCGTCATCTGCGCAAAAGGCTTGGTTAACTGGAAGGTCCTCGCTATACCGTTTTGACAGACCTTGTTTGGCTTAAGACCCGTTATATCTCTTCCCTTAAACTTGATCTCGCCTTCATCCGGCGTAAGGACACCGCTTATCAGATTAAACAGTGTTGTCTTGCCCGAGCCATTAGGACCGATGAGTCCGATTATCTCGCCTTCGTCCACGGCAAGATCAAGATTTCTTATTGCCAATAGGCCTCCAAAGGCCTTTAATAATCCTTTTACCTCAAGAATCAATTTGACCGCTCCCTCCTAATTACACGACGTAGTTTTGTCATTAGCTCAATCAATCCTCCTGGCAGGAATAAAACCACTACAATAAACAGGACACCAAACACCGCGACGTGGAGCCCTCCCGGCAGATACAGGGAGAGGATTTGTTTAAGCAAAACGAAAAAGACCGACCCGATTATCGGTCCAACGATCGTGCCCACACCCCCGACAAAGACGATAATCACCGCGTCAAAGGTCCATACCGGTTCAAACAGACCGCCCGCCCTGAAGGCGGCGCTGTAATAGGCGTAAATCCCACCGGTTAAGCCGGCAAGAAAGGTGCTGATGTTAAATGCTAAGAGCTTGTATCTCTGTGTATCGACTCCTGATGCCTCGGCCGTATCTTCATCCTCACGAATAGACATTAACCCCAGCCCAAGCCTCGAACGGCTTATCCAATAAACTGCTACCACTGCCAGCACCGCTATTAGGAGACTGAGATAATAACGGGGGATCAGGCTATAGGCACCCAGAAGTTTCATGGGCATGACATCGGCCTCGGGAAGAATAGTATAAAAGACCAGCCTTAATATCTCTGCAAGGACCAGGGTCCCTATGATGAAATATATACCCTTCAGCCTGAAGGCGGGAAGACCTATAATCATGGCAAAGATAGTGGACGCCAATCCCCCACCCAGTACGGCAAGGGGAAGGGGCAGTCCGAAATGCAGCCAGATGTAACGAGCGGCTAAGGCCCCTATCCCAAAAAAGGCGGCATGTCCAAGGTTTATCTGGCCGGCATATCCGCCGATGATGTTCCAGCTCTGGGATAGAGCAATATATACTAAAGTCAAATAGAACCAGGTTAAGACATCGGTTCGCGAGGTTATTAGAGGCACAAGGATCAGGAGAACGAGTATGCCGCCGTTTATTGAATACTGTTTCCAATTGTTCACTAATTATACTCCTTACGCCTTCCCAAACAGGCCCTGCGGCCTGAACATCAGGATCAACAGAAATATCACCAGACCGAGCGCCACCGTATAAGGGCCCATAAAGATAGCACTGACCGACTCGATAACCCCCAGGATCAGACCAGCAAAAAAAGCCCCGCCAACGCTCCCGATTCCAGCGAGCACTACAACGATGAGTGCCTTCAGCGTCCAGGCCATACCCATATCCGGGGTGACTGTCTGGGTCATGCCGACCAAAACCCCGGCCAGACCAGCCAAGGCGGCACCCAGGGAAAAAGTGATCAGATAGGTCCGTTCGACGCTGATCCCCATCAGCTTTGCAGTCTTCCAGTTTTCGGTCGTCGCCCGGACGGATTTTCCGAAATAGGTCTTAGTTAGCAGAAGGTGCAGTCCGAGGATGACCACCACCGCCACCAACAGTCCTGCCAGGGGGACGTAACCGCATCGTATTCCTAAGATTGGAAACGACTCACCACTATAGAATGGAGTTATGGCCCTCTCATCCGCGGTCCAGAGCCATCTCGCTACCTGGGGAAATATCAGGGATAACCCGAATGCTACGAGCAAGGTATTTTTCATTTTAAACTCTTCATGGAATTTGGACAAGCCGGAGAAGAGGATCTTGTAGAAAACCGCCCCGAACAGGAACAGGGCAATGGCTATCAAAGGCAGGCCTAATAAGGGGTCTATACCAAGCAGTGTGAAAAACCAAAAGGCTATATAGCCGCCCACCATCAGGAATTCGCCGTGCGCAACATTGAGTATCTTCATCACCCCGAAGGTCAAAGAGAGGCCAACTGCTATCAGACCGTACAGCGCGCCGATATTGATTCCATTGACAAATGT
This sequence comes from uncultured Desulfobacteraceae bacterium, assembly GCA_964423495.1. Taxonomy (GTDB): domain Bacteria; phylum Desulfobacterota; class DSM-4660; order Desulfatiglandales; family Desulfatiglandaceae; genus CAYRFN01. The sequence goes on along the minus strand of CAYRFN010000040.1, from coordinate 21,921 downwards.
CTGAGCCACCAGTCCAAACATCATTCACACCCCCCAAACTCAGCCTGTACCCAGATAGGCGTCCTTCACCTGTTCATCACTCAAGAGGCCCTTAGCGTCACCATGCTGTATAATGCGCCCGTTCTCAATGATATAGGCCCTTTGGGCGAGGCCCAGGGCAATACGAACGTTTTGCTCTACAAGAAGGATGCTTACTCCAGACCTGTTTATCTGTTTAATTACTTCAAAGATATTCTTCACTATAATGGGTGCTAATCCCAGGGATGGTTCATCAAGCATCAGCAGCTTTGGCTTGGACATCAATCCCCTGCCTATGGCCAGCATCTGTTGTTCTCCGCCACTCAAGGTCCCTGCTACCTGTCTGCTCCTATCTTTCAGGACAGGAAAGAGTCCATAGACAAATTCGAGGGTCTCATCTTTCACCTTCCTGCTCTTCTTGTGAAAGGCGCCTAACTCCAGATTTTCAAGGACGCTCATGCCGAAAAATATCCCTCTCTCTTCAGGTACAAGGCAGACTCCCAGATGCACTACTCTTTGTGATGGCTCTTTATCTAAGCGCACGCCATTAAAAACCATGCTCCCTGAGGCCGGAGTAAGCAGGCCTGATATGGATTCAACTATAGTGGTCTTTCCTGCGCCATTGGCGCCGATTAGAGAGACCAGTTCCCCTTCACCGACCTCAAGGGAGATATCCCACAACGCCTGAAGGTCTCCATGATAGACATCCATATTGTTTACTTTGAGCATACTACCTTGTCCTTGAATAGACTACTATTCCTCGCCGGCTACGGGCCGCTCTGTCTGGTCTGATGCCCGGGCGAGTTCATAAGTAAAGGCCGCCCCGTTTGGTTATGGGACGGCCTCTGATCGTCTCCGATTATCTCTCAGACCATTTTGGTTGCCACTTCAATGGTTTTACAGGGACTTTGTCTCCATATTTCTTGCCCGGCTCATTGACATAGACAATGTTTGTCTTTCCGCCCATCCACTGAAGAGCCATGATCAACCGATCTTTGGCCCAGCCCTGGTCAGTGAAGCTGATATGTCCGCACACGGTCTCCATATTGGTTGCCCTTACGGCATCCCGAACGGCCTTCCTGTCCAGAGTGCCTGCCTTCTCAATCGCGGCGGCCAGTACCTGGAAGGCGGTATAGGCTGTGCCCACGATCAGGTCAGCCTCTTTTTTGCCCGTCTTTTTCTTATACTGATCAACTACATAATCATTCCCCGGGAGTTTTAGATCGGGGCTCCAGGCACAGGGTAAAGTTACGTAGTCGGAGAGTTCGCCCAGGGATGAACCGAATCTTGCACCCTCAGGGGCCCTGCTCCAGTAAACGAGTTTGGGACTGAAATCGAGCTCCTTCATCTGTTTTACAATGGCCGGACCTATGGGTGGCAAAGGATAGGCGAGCAGTATTTCAGCGCCGGCGGACTTGGCTCCTGTGATCATTGCGCTGAAGTCTTTGGTGCCTGCGGGATACCTTTTATGAAACACAATCTCAAACCCTTTCAACTTTGCTGCCTGTAGCCAATAAAGGCCGGCCTCTCGGGCGTCCAACTCGTTGATCTCGAAGATGGCAGCTTTATTTGGCCTTGGTTCGGGCTGGTCCAGGATCATATCAAAGACCAATGGTGAGAAGAAAGGGGTCTTAAAGAATATTGAGAAAAGCCATTTGTTGCCAAGCTGATGAGGCATCCAGCCGCCGCAGCCCGGGCCTACCCAGACCATCTTATTCTTCATGCAGATAGGCGTGCCCATTTCAAATGAGGCGCAGCCGAGCCCGCCAAGATTGGCCACTGCTCCCCACGAATTTGCGACCTCGAGCTGGGTCTGGGTCTTCAGCCCGTCCGACTCATCGTCTAAAACCCGCAGTTCGACAGGGATCTTCTTGCCGTACTTCTTGACATATATCCCTCCCTTAGCGTTAACTTCATCTGCAAATATCTCGTATGAAGGTTTGATCTGTGTGCCCATACCGGACATCCCTCCGGTAAGGGAGAGGACGCTGCTAATCTTGATGGTTTTTGGTGCCGCCTGGGAAATGCTCCCAAGGCTTAGCATTAAGAGTAATGCCAAAATACAACTGCCAATCACTTTAGGTAAATTTCTTTTCATTTGAATCCCTCCTTTAAGCTTGAAGTTTTTCATTAAGAAAGCCCTTGCAATACCATCCCCTTACCTTAAAATCGCATAAACTCTCATTTTGATCATTATTTTTCAGAAATCGATTCCTCCTATTTAAAAAGGTTTAGAGACTTTACTATTAAGACCTATAATAATCGAAATATAAATTTATGTATTTTCATCTATTTGAGCGTCTGCCGAAGCACTAATCCTATCAGCTACCAGGATGAATGCGGCAATCTGCTCATCCGTCACATCGGAAAGGAACTTCGAGCAACTTTTTCTCCATACGGATCTATGCCCTTCATAGGCCCTATTTCCTTTTTCGGTAAGGACTAAAAGGACTTCTCTTTTATTGTTATCATCTCGTAATTTCTTCAAGTAACCTTTTTTCTGAAGATTTCTGACATTCTGAGAGGCCGCTGCTTTGGTGATTCCCATCTTTTTAGCGATTCCGGAGATATTGGACATGGAACTCTCGCCTACTGCTGAAGTGGTGTGGATCTCACTTCCGATTAATAATTCATTGATGCCGAAGTTACGCTGGGTTCTATCCAGCATCTTGTGCCTGTTGACTAGATTATGAAGGGCCTGATGAAGCTTTTCAAATCTATCGGCCTGTTCGGGTTTCATTTGGAGCATAGTTCGTAAACGGTAAAGTAACTTAACCTTTTTGTCAATAAAAAAGCCGCACAGAGGTCGGATTTAATTTGACACACAAGGCCAATTTTTCCTATACTCCTTCCCCGAAAAAGAAATTCTTATCAACAGCTCCGATCTTTGGCCGGGGAGTTTCACTTGCCTTATCCCTGGTACTCTGACCCCAATTTTTGTTAATAAGTTTGTAAGAGGCTTTAGAACTTACGTCCGTTTTTATTCCGTGATCATACTGCAGTTGTCCTTTTCAGGATTTCTACAATACCCCTATTTCCATCAATTCTTATGATATCTCCATCTTTAATGGAGTTTGTGGCCTTCCAGGTCCCTACAACGGCGGGGATGTTATACTCCCTTGCTGCAATGGCAGCATGGGTTAGCATCCCTCCCGTATCTGTCACGACACCCGCGATCTTGACAAAGAGAGGTGTCCAGGCAGTACCCGTGTAAGGGCATACGAGGATGTCGCCCGCTTGAACTTTTTGAAATTGATGGTAGTCCATGATACGCCTGGCCGGCCCTTCAACAACGCCCGGTGCTCCGGGGAAACCCTCAATCCTTTCGGCAACGACCTTTTCATCCTTGGGATGCAGAATTTCATCGATGATCCCGAATACCTTCACCCCCACAGGATCCGTCATTTTCTCCGGGACATTACCAAACGTCAGAGGGGCATCCAGCTCCGGGACCTTCTTGGCGTCCTCTTTTCTTTCCGATATGAGATTGGGCACCAATGCGCCATAGTGATACCTTGCGGCTTCGTCATCGTAGGCAATGGCCTCTATGATCTCCTCCAGTTCCTGGTAAGTCAAATAACACACATCGTCTATCTCATTAATAAGCCCTCTTTCAAAAAGCCTCTTACCGCATGCAATGGCCGCCTTGCGCACCATCGCGGTAGAACCCTGGTCAATATAGAATCCGTGATCTTCCTGGAAGTGGTAGATACCATGTGCCCCCTTAATCATTCTCTGAAATTTCTTAAGCTCTTCCTTGTCTTTGAGTTTAGCCTCATACTCGCGAATCGCATTATCCCTTTGATCAAGGATTTCCTGTTTGGACTTATGGAAATCCCAACCCTGGTCCATGCGCTGGTAGTAACCTTTAAGGGTATCCAAGACAGGACTGGGATCTTCTCTCCATGTGGATGTCACAACGTCCATATGAGCGGCCACGACACGGTTTCCATAGATGGATAAGAATCGTTCGAACCTATCCAGCCAGTCTCTCGCTTGCGGCAGTTGTTTTAGTTTCTCAAGGATCTCTCCCGCCTCTGTGTTCAAAATGACATCTTTGAAGCCGGAATCTTCGGCCAGCTTCGCCAGATTCCACATTTCCTCATCTGTCTGAGTAGCAATACTGTCGAATCCTCTCAGCATGATTAAGAATTCATTTTCCTTTAGGCCTTTTTCCTTGCAATAATCCTCAAACATAAAATAAATGGCGTCGGCCGGATACATCAATTCGAAGTGTATCTCCCAGTTTCGCCTGTCTAGTCTATATGCCTCTCTTAAATATTCCAGCAGGTGTGGGAGGATCAGCTTGTCCGTATCAACACCATTCATTGTGTCTAAATTAGATTTAACTTCCCCTATAAGCTTCCCATAGTATTCTTCCCAATTTTCAATACAGTAATTGAGCAATTTATTGAATTTTGGCTCCCTCTCGGCAATCTCACCTGGATCATCAATCAATGCAAATCCTATATAGACTCTCCCCTTGTGGATTTTGACGTGTCCTCCCTTTGAAGGAGGGAGGCTTGTGGTCCTGGCGGCTGAATGATACCCCCATGCATGGTGGGCTTGAATGGTGCTCATGCCCATAGGAGATATGGCGTAAGGCTGATGCAGATCATCCCTAAACCAGAAGATCGATTTGTCAAATTCTGTTTCCGGCCTCAGGGTCCTTAGTGACGATATGCTCCTGTCAATCATTTTTCACTACCCCCTTTATAATCTATTTACTTTGATCTCAATGACTTCTTCCAATGAAGAAAGGATTTACAGCATCGTTTACCGCCGGCGAACCGAGAGAAGTTCAAATCCCATTTTTGACTGCAGTGTCCCCATGATGCCCCTGGGAGCAAAAAAGATCACAAGAATGGTAATCGTACCCAGAATGATCAGGTTATAACCCACATATTCTGATAGGTATTGTTGTAAAAGGACATAGATGATGGCACCAATGATAGGTCCTTCCACAGTCCCCATACCTCCAATAATGACGATAAACAGCAACTTGACAGTCCAACCGATCCCAAAGGCTTCGAAAGGCTGGATGAAGATGGTGTTCAAATAGAGTATGCCGGCTGCCATGCCTGTGATAAATGCACTAATCAGGAAACAGGTAAACTTGCACCGAAAGATATTCACACCCATTGCCTCTGATGCCACATCGTCATCCCGAATGGCCATTAATTCAAGACCCAGATTTGAGCGAAGCAAAAGGTAGACCAGGACCAGCGCACCGATGCAGATGAGCAGAGCTGCATAATAGACGGTGTTCATGGAAAGCTTGTAGGCTGGTTGAATGAACAGACCCATTCCGTACCTTACGTAACCCCAATTACTGAAGCATATTCCCAGGGCCTCGGCAATGACCCAGGTCCCTATGGCAAAGTAGACCCCTTTCATCCTGAAAATTGACATAGATATGAGCATAGCAAGTATAACGGATACAATCCCTCCCAGGAAAGCAGCCAGGAAGATAGGAAAGCCATAATAGAGAGACATGACAGCGAGGGCATATCCTCCCAAACCGATAAACATCTGCTGACCTAAAGAAACCATGCCCGAATAGCCGGCCAGAAGGTTCCACATGGAGGCCAGGCTTATGTGAACACAGATCAGGAGCAATACGTTCACCACGTACCGCGTGGCCCAAACTGGGATGAATGTAAGGGTCAGCAAAATCAGAGTGATGACAATATAACGGATTTTATTGGCCGACATGGCGGAGGCTACCTCTGTCCCAATAGCCCCTGGGGCCTCATAGTTAGCACCACCAGCAGGATTACATAACCGCTCAACAACTGAAATCCGGGCCCAATAAAACGTCCACCGACTAACTGAGAAATGCCCAAAATCATACCCCCTAAGAATGTTCCTGGGAGACTTCCCAAACCCCCTATGATGACCACCCCGAAAGCAATAATCAGGTACTGGGTCCCGGAATGGGGATAAAAGGTAAAGGTCATCCCGACAAGCACCCCAGAGATGGCAGCCGTCATAGCAGCAATGCCCATGGCCACGGCATAGACCCTTTTTGGATTAATGCCCATCAGTTTAGCGCTGGATAAGTCGTCCGAAGAGGCATGGATGGCCCATCCGAGATAGGTCCTCTTCATGAACAGGTGGAGCAAAACCAAGACCAGCAGGCCGAGTGTGAAGTTTACCAGATAGATCAAAGGCACATGAAAAAGGTCAAACACACTAACGCTCTTAATCACCAGCTCCGTTTTCAGGGAACGGGCATCAGGGGTGAAGATGAGCAGAAGGGCGTTTTGCAAGATGATTGAGAGTCCAAAAGAGACCATAAGAAAAGGTTCCAGGCCCTTTTGCATGACCCGGTTGAAAAGAAAGATCTGGATGAGGTACCCGAAGAAGAACATGGCAGGAAGAACGAGAAAGAGCGTCATTAAAGGGTGGAGCCCTAAGACCTGCATACATAGCAGGCTAAAATAGCTCGAGAGAATCATGAGTTCACCGTGGGCGAGATTGACCTGTCTGATGATGCCGAATATTATGGAAAGCCCGATCCCGATTATGGCATAAAGCCCTCCCAGTAAAACACCATTGACCATGGGGTCTAATAATTCCACCATGATTTTCTCATTCCTCCTTCAGTCAAGCAGTTAACCGATATCGTTCAGGAAGGCGGAGAAGAATCCCCCTCCCAGAACTTAGAGACCAAAATAGGCCTTTTTCACCGCCTCCTCAGTGAAATACTGCGGGTTCCCTTTGAGCGTAATCTTGCCTTCCTGTAGAATGTAGGCAAAAGCAGAAACTTTGAGGTTGCGTTTTACATCCTGCTCTATCAGGACCACAGTCAAGCCTTCCTGATTCATTTTCTTCACCGTCTTGTAAAGCTCTTTGACTACCAGAGGACTGAGTCCAAGGGAGATCTCATCAAAGATAATAAAATGCGGCTTTGACATGAGTGCCCGGCCTATGGAAAGCATCTGCTGCTCACCTCCGCTAAGATCGGTCCCTTTCTGCTTCATTCTCCCCTTTAATAATGGAAAAAGGTTTAAGACATTTTCAAACGTCTGGCTTCTGCTTTTTCGTGCCCTGGGCGTGTAGGAACCAATGAGAAGGTTTTCCCGCACAGTCAGATTGGAAAAGATCTTTCTGCCTTGTGGCACTACAGCTATTCCCAAGCTGAAAATGTCATGAGACTCCAGGACATCGATCCTCTTATTGTCAAATGTGATCCGTCCGGAAGCAGATTTCAGGAGGCCTGAGACCGTCTCGATAAGTGTTGATTTCCCCGCACCATTTGCGCCCATAAGGGAGACGATTTGGTGTTTTTCCACATCAAGCGCAATACCGGACAGGGCCTTGAACTCCCCATAGTAAACACTCAGATCTCTTATCTCGAGCATGGACATCAGTCTTCATCAGCCCCCAGATAAATACTTTGAACCTCCTCTGAAGACAACGCCTCTTCAGGCTTCCCACAAAACAAATTTTGCCCAAAATTCATAACCAGTAATCGATCGGGACCTTTTTGCATAGCCATGATAATATGCTCTACCCAAAGTACCGTAACCCCGCTTTTTCTCACCGTATGAATCATTTCAAGAACTTCCTCTATCTCTCCCTCTGTAAGCCCCCCGGCCACTTCATCAACCAAGAGAAGTGCTGGATCTGTTGACAGGGCCTTGGCCAACTCTAAACGCTTTAGATCAAAAAGAGGTAGAGATCCTGCAAGGGCATTTCTTTTGGAGAGCAACCCAGTTTTTTCCAGTATCATGTCGCATTTCTCTTTGGATTCTTTATATCCAATGCCCCCACCGCAAATGGAGCCGACCAGTAAATTTTCCAGAACGGTCATGTTCAGAAAGGGCCTTGGAATCTGATAGGTCCGGGAGATGCCCATACGGCATTTCTTGTATGTAAAATCATATGTGACATCCTTTCCGTCAAAAAGAACCTCTCCCCTGTCAGGTTTGATCTCACCCGTGATGAGATTGAAGGTGGTCGTTTTTCCCGCACCATTAGGACCTATAATGCCTAAGATCTCTCCGCGATCCACTTCAAAGCTGAGATCGTGAACGGCGGTCACCTTTCCAAAAGACTTGTTTAGCGCTTTAATGCTTAGGATAGAGGGCATCTGAATCATCCATTTAGGAGCACCCTCCTCAGATCTGATGAATCCATCATATCCTGTTTCAATTGATGAGGGTTTGTTTTGGGCTGCCAAAAAAATGACCGTTGGCCCTTGCTGTTTTTCCAGTAAGGGCCGTTGGGTTTTTCTATTTGGTTAAAGGGAAAAACATCTTCCCTGTGGTCGGGATATTGGGATGCTCCTTATTATATGTGATCCGAAGATCCCATGGCCATTTAGTGCCCTTTACCCACTGGCCTCCCACCAACGGAGTCAGAGCGAAGTTCTTTTCGTTGAACTTGATATGTCCCACCATGCTGTCAAGATCGGTTTCTGCCAAGGCTTCTCTGATCTTATTTGCCTTCAAGGCGCCTGCCCGTTTTAGAACGTCAGCCGCAATTTCAAACAATGCATATTCAAAACCCATGGGCTGCGTCCACTGTCTTCCCGTCTCTCTGCCCCAGGATTCGCCGAGCTCCTTGCAAGAGTAACCGGCTAGGGAGGACTTGAAGGGATGAAAGGGCGTCCACCAGATCTCAGATGTAAGACCATTGGGGAGGTTTCCGCCAATGGCTTCTACTGCTGCTGGGAAAAGGATCGCCTTTCCAATGGTGGCAATCTTCGGGATGAATCCTTTCTGGTGGCACTGTCTCCATGCGGTTGCCCAGTCAGGCGGGATAGGTACTCCTGTCAGGATTTCCACATTCTCCTTTTTCCAGGTGCTGATAAAAGCGCTGAAGTCCTGCATCCCGTAGGGAAATCTCCCCACGTCCACCACCTTATATCCCATTTCCTTGAGTTTCTTTCCAAACTCCACGGCCCATACCGCTCCGTCGGGATCATTGGGCCAGAAGCCGCCTACCACCTTGTTGGTGTTATGAGCACCCCACATACCCGTGAAAACGGTAATGATGTCCCCCAATCCCCAGAAGAAATGAAAGGTCCATTTGTATGGACCTCCGGTGAGCCAGGGCTCGATGGGGGCCACAGAAGAGATACAGGGAACCTGGTACCTTTCACAGATGGCCCCTACAGGATTGACCGTATCCGGTGTGTGAGCAACCACCATCAAATCAACCTTGTCCTGCAAGATCAGCTTGGAGGCCACTTCAGCGGCCTTTGTGGGGTTACTTTCTGTGTCCATGCCCTTGACTTTGATTGGTAGTTTCTTGCCCAGGTCTTTCAGAAATATCCCGCCCTCCTTGTTGATCTCTGCCATGATTTTCTTATCAACCCAGGCAGAGGTTTCTCCAAAGGGGGCTATAGGACCGGTTGCCGGGGTTGGGTGACCAATCAGTATATAGTCCCTTTTTGCAGCCCGAACGCTTCTGGGCAATATGGTCGCTCCGGCCGCTGTTACACCGGCGACCCCTACTGTTTTGATAAAATCTCTCCGAGTCACACCTTTTTGCCAGATCTCTTTTTTTCCCATTTTTTCACCTCCTATTGAATATGCCGAAAAATTTGATTTTCCGGCGGTTGATGGGTTTCAGGGCGAAATGGCTTTATTAATCACTTGGTAATGCCCCTCAATTTCATTGTCCGTCTTCTCTTCCTTTGAATCAGTCTTTAGCCATCAATCCTTTCCTCCATTCTGCTCTATTTGAGCAGATGTCTGGCTATTAATAGCTTCTGGATCTCCTCGGTTCCCTCCTCAAAATGATATGAGCGTGCATCCCTGAAGTGGCGTTCCAGGGGATAGGCCTTGGTGTAACCAATCCCCCCATGGATTCTTAATGCCATCTCGGAGACCCGCGTAATCACCTGTTCCGCAAAGAGTTTGGCCATTGCCGCCTCTTTGACGATGTCCTGCCCCTGATCAAACTTCCACGCGGCTTCATAAGCAAGCAGACGTGCGGCCTGTATTTCAGTACCCATTTGGGCGACATTATTTTGAATAGCCTGTCGTTTGGCTATGAGTTTGCCAAAAGTGGTCCTTTTTTTTGCATAATCGATGGCAAGATCCAGCATCCTTTGGGCAAGCCCTACACAGCAGAAGGCTATGGACACCCTGCTAAGATGAAGCATGCCAAATGCTACGTCCAATCCCTTGCCTTTCTCACCCAGTATGTTCAAAGCAGGGACTCGGCAGTCTTTATAGATCACATTGTAATGCCGCGGCCCAACACATCCCATCATCTTCTCCATGGGTTTGAGAGCGAGCCCTTTTCTTGGTGCGTCCACCAGGAACGAGGTGACCCCCTCTTCTGTAGCAGCAAAGGCGTAGATCAACTTGGTGTAACCGGGAAAGAGGGTAATGAGCCATTTCTGTCCGTTCAAAACATAATCGTCGCCATCCTTGACGGCCTTGGAATTTATGTCCTTGCCTGTACCCGCCTCAGGTTCAGTCAAGCTATTTGCCGCCCAGATCTCGCCTGTGGCTAGTTTGGGGAGATATTTTCTCTTCTGTTCCTCGGTTCCAAAATAAAGGATCGGTCTCCAGAAGAGCCCGTTCATCGTATGGGCAATGAGTCTGACCGTGGCGTAGGCCTTGGCCAGTTCCTCGAGAACGGTGAACCACTCCACTGCGGTCCAACCCTCTCCTCCATACTCCTTTGGGATGGTGAGGCCGAAAAAGCGAAACTGCCCGTTCCTCAATTCCTCCACCAGTTCTTCGGGAATCCTCTCTTCCTCTTCTAAAGGCGTTGACAGTGGATTTAGGGCATTTACCACCCAATCACGAGCTTCTTGTTTGAGCTTCAACAGATTATCCGGTAGGCTGAAATCCATTCTCCGCTCCTTTCTTTGTCTAACCAATCATGGTCAGGCCGCCATCTATGCTAAGCACCTGGCCTGTCAGATATCTTGCATCGTCGCTTACGAAAAAGGAGACCACATCGGCCACATCTTCAGGTGTGCCAAGGCGCCTCAGGGGAATTGCCTTAGTTACCGCCTCCGTAACCTTCTTCCCTTTTTCTCCTTCATGGAGACGATCCCAGAGCTCAGTGTGAACTGGTCCCGGGCTGACAGCGTTCACCCTGATGCCAAATCTGGCCAATTCTCTTGCCAGGGCCTTGGAACTGGACATAATGGCGCCTTTTGTGCCACAGTAAAGGACTTCTCCCGGATTACCAATTCTTCCCGCATCCGAACCAAGGCTCACGATATTGCCGCCCTTCTGCTCCATCATGATGGGAATACAGACATGTGAAGCAATCAAAAAGCTTTTATAATTCACGTTGATAATTTGATCCCAGAGGGCTTCATCGGTGTCCACAAAATAGCGGGCTACGTCGATACCGGCATTGTTGATCAGAATATCAATGGATCCATATGCCCCGTGGATTTTTGTAACCGCCTCCTTGACCTGGCCATAGTCGGTGCCATCACATTCAATCGCCATGCATTTGACGCCCAATGTATTAATTTCTCCGGCTGTCTTTTCTGCCTTGTCCTTTTTAATATCAAGGATCCCGATGTTTGCGCCATCCCTGGCAAGACGCAAGGCAATCGCCTTGCCGATGCCCTGGGCGCCGCCTGTCACGATTGCTGTTTTCCCTTTTAATCCCATATGTTAATCTCCTCTCATTCACTTAGGTTTATGAAAAGCTCACAAAGCAATCATCAATCAATTTCAAAAACCCAAAATGTTACGATTTCCTATCCCATATGGGGCATCCCGCCAAATCTTATGAATGCACACCATGGTCCTTGTTTTCTCACCAAAAGAAATCATGCTGACTTGGCTCCTTTGGGAAGTGCGCTACGGCGCGCCTCCTTTTTTGTAAAAGGTGAAGGCGCAACCAGGTTACCCTTTGGCCAGCGGGAACAATTTACCTTCTCCATCCTAGAGTCAGCATCAAGACACCAGTTGCAAGAGGTACATTGCACAATATCCTTTGCCCTGCCCTCTTTGACCTTGATTGGCCAATCCGGATCACAGAGCAAAGACCTACACAGTCCAATGATATCTGCTTTGCCCTCCGCAAGGATATCTTCTGCCAGCTTTGCGGCGCGGATCTTACCCGCAGTCACAATCGGCGTATCAAAGCCAGCGTCACGAACTGCCTTCTTCACTCCCTCTGCCAGATAGACATGCGTGGCATCGGGAAACCAATACCCTGGGCTCATCCGGTGCCCACTATACCCAGACATGGGATCCGGAGGCGTCTCCGGCGGTGGGGGAACTGCATCTTCAAATCTACTGCCCGCAGAGACGCTAATGTAGTCAACCCCAAGTTCAGCAAACTTCTTGGCGATTTGCGTGCTCTGAAGCAGGGTCGTGCCTGGAATGGTGAAGTCCTCACCATTTATTCTGATGCCAAGGGGATAAGCATCCCCCACCACCTGGCGTACCGCCTCATAAACCTCAATGGGTAAGCGCATCCTATTCTTTAATCCACCGCCGTATTTGTCGTTTCTTCCATTGGAGAGAGAAAGAAATGAGGAGAGGGTATAGGCATGGGTCATATGAAGTTCGATAAAATCAAACCCTGCGGATAGGGCGCGTTTGGCGGCATCTGCATGCTGCTGCACAATAACCGGCAGATCTTCGGGTTTGAAATCCGAAACCTTCTGTCTCCATCCGCTCCTTGCGATTTTCAAGAAGTGCATGATCTGAATTCCCAATTTAGGCTCAGAATTCGCCTTGCGAATAGCGTCCACGAGGCTTTTCAGCCCGTCCGTAAAGCTGTCGTCGCTGATTCGTAAGTTATAAGAACTCCGGGACGGAAGCACTACTGCCGCCTCAACAACCACAGAGCCCACACCTCCCTTTGCCTCACGTTGATATCTTGCAATAAGGTCATCCGTAACTTGACCTTCTTCTGTGGCCAGACCGGAAACCATAGAGGTCCGCATGATCCTGTTTGGGAATGTTGACCCCTTGATGGTTATTGGCGAAAATAGTGTTGGATATCGCATGTTCATAGCCTCTTTTTATATGAATAGTTATGTGATTCTATTGGTGCACTTATTCGTCTTTGAAAACGGAAGGCCTCTTTCGCGTCTATGGTCATATGGGCGATAGCCCCCTCTTGTTTAAGGATCACAGACATTATTTCTCTCCGGATTCCGTCTTGATTTTTTCTTCAATGTCCTTTTTTAAGACCTTTTTATCCGCTTTTCCCGCAGCTGTTAAGGGGATCTCCTCTACAAATTCGATCCTGGCCGGATAATGCATCTTGGATGTCTCCATTTTTTTCAGGTGTTCTGTGATATCCTCACCCCCGATGGATGAACCCTCAACCCGTTTGATATAGGCACAGACCTGTTCTCCCAATTCAGGATGGGGCATACCCACCACGGCCACATATTCCACATCTGGATGAGAAGAGATGAGATCTTCCACATCTCTTGCGGCAATATTTTCACCACCGCGTATGATGATGTCCTTTATCCTGCCGGTAATTCTGATAACGCCCTTCTCATCTATCACTGCCAAGTCACCGGTTCGAAAATATCCATCAGGTGTAAAGGCATCCTTATTGGCCTGGGGATTTTTGAGGTATCCGGTAAAGATGCCGGGGCCCCTTGCAGCCAACTCTCCTTCAACTCCCGGAGAAGTAGGTTTTCCTTTCTGGTCCAGTGTCTTAAAATCATCATAGGGACAGACCGGCAGACCTATGGTCTGGCACCGAATTTCAAGGGAATCGTCGGGGCGTGTCTGGGAGCAGGGGCCTTCGACCATGCCAAAGGCATTGGTGTAACGACAGCCGATTTTGTGCTCCGTATCCCCCACCAATTCCGGCGGGCTGTTGGCGGCACCCACATAGACCTTTTTCAGAGAACTCATGTCATAATTTTCGATTTCTTGTTGGTTCACAATCCGGCTAATCAGTGTGGGGACCAGACCTGTGCATGTGACCTTTTCATCCTGGACGATTTGACAGAAACCCTGAGGGTAGGTGGAATCCAGAAGGACTATTGTGGCACCGTGGAATACCGAGGCGGTCACCGTGACCAGAAGGGCAAGATTATGGCCCACGGTAGTCGCTACGAGACATCTGTCCGTTACATTCAGATCCCAGGCACGGGATGTGTATTCAATGTTGCAGATATAATCATTGTGTGTTCTGGGCGCACCCTTAGGAAGCCCTGTAGTGCCGCCCGATGGAAGGATCTGGCAGACATCCCCGGGGTCGGGCCGGACTTTTTCCAGTGCATTATGAATCGATTTTTCATCCGCCCTCTTCTCCAAGAGTTCGGAAAGATGGAGGCACCCCTCGGGTATTTTTTCACCCACGAGAATGACCTTCTCCAATACCGGATTCTCCTCTCGGACCCGGTCGATTAAAGATAGAAAATTAATTTTTCGGTAGTGATCCGGAAGGATCCAGCCCTTTGGTTGGGTCAGGTCTGCCAGATGAACGATCTCTCTGGCTGAATGGTTTACGGTAAGCAGTACGATGACCAGCCCGGCCTTCTGAAGGGCAAAATAGGAGATAACAAACTCAGGCCAATTGGGGAGTTGCAAAAGGACCGTATCTCCGGGGCGAAATCCCTCCTGAAGCAGCCGGTAGGCCATATTGTTCACGCTTGAGCGCAGTTCGCCATATGTGTAACGCTTCCCGGATTCTACAAGGGCCTCCTTTGAGGGGTATAGATCACAGGCTTTGTCAAACATATCGCCCAGGGTCATGCCCAGCCACCATCGCCTTCTGCTGTACAGTTCAGCTACCTTCGGATCGTAAGGGGTAAATCCTTCAAAAACCATGTTGAGCCCCTTTCTTTAATTGGCAATTGAGGCCTGACACCTTATTGTTAAACTGCAATGGCGGCTAAATAGAGGATAAAATCGAACACATCCTGCTGCCGCCTACAGGCCATGAGACCCATTTTCCGTCTGATCCTCTCAACTTGCTCCTGTAACATCGCCGGCTCCTCGGAGAGCAGTTGTTGAGGATTTACGCCTTCTTCTTCTACAGCCTTCTTAAAATCTTTTATAATCTCAGCGATCGAGTTGCCTTCCTTGGAAAGGCCATAAAAATGATCTGTTTTCTTTCCTTCTCTGGCCGATTTATTGAGAGTGAGCCGAAAGGTGTCTGAGAAGGTGATTGTCTTTAGATTTTGAGGTTCCCGCAGGATCTCTATCAGTTCAGGGTATCCGTCATCCTTATTCAAGGAAAGACGCCCCACGTCTTCTGGCCGGCTGATCACATAATAGCGGTTGATGTCTGTACAGGTGGCGTCAACCTCGATCACTTCTTTCCACCCGTTATCCCATTCAAGCAGGACATATCTCTCTTCTTTCGGATTCGAACTGGACCTGCTGGCGAAAGGTTGCCTTAGTATTTCGAATTGCAATGGAGAGGGCAGGGAATCAAAGGGGGTCGAGGCCCTGGAGCCGTCGTCAAACTCAACTGTAATATTCTTTGGGTTGGATCGAGACATGGGATCTATTCCTTCTTCTTCAAAATATTTCTGAGTTCTTCAAAGGACTGGATAACGACATCCGCCTTTGATTGGCCTAGGTCAATGAATCCGACATATTTTATGGTCTTGAAGCCACGGTCATGGGCCGGATCGATATCCGTTTCAGGTTTATCACCCACTATGACCGCCTCATGAGGTTGAATGCCGCGTTTACTCAGTTCCTGGGCCAGGACATCATAGAGGGCGCCATCTTTCTTGGTGTGGCCTTTGTATTTCAGGTCAATGGAATCGTCCTCCAGGTTGATCTTGCCCTGGGGGGTGACGAGTTCCTTGAAATACCGGACCAAACCTCTTTCCTTCAAGAACCTGGAGACCATATCTGTGCCCACTGGGCCGAGGGTCTTCTTCATCTCTGAAACCACCTGAAGTTCAATGCCCTGGGATTGCATGTATTCGAGCGCGTCTTCCAGACTATGACCCATACTAAGGAGTTGCTGTTCCAATCGACCGAAAAGCTCGATAGCTTCAGGGTCATTATCCAGCACATAGCTATATATCTCATCCCGGTGTCCCTCTTTGATGCGGCCATAGCTGCCGTATTTTTCCTTCAAGATTCTGTACCTTCTTATTTTTTCGGGGATCAGTTCCGGTTTCCCCAACATCCTGTAGAGGTCTCCGAACAGACGCGGATTCCTCAGCCCGCCGGGCTCCATGATGCACTGGCCGTAATCAATTCCGCACCACTTCACTTCCATCATGGTCGTTGTGTGTCCTTTCTCATTCATGTGCTGATAAAACCCTAACTTAATTAGGATTAGGATATGAATTCATCATACTATTTTAGGTTTATGAAAGGGTCATGGCAATGCAATTATTAATCAATTTCAAAAGCTAAAATGTTACAGTTCATCAGTATTTTGAACATGGATTTCGATGCCAAATACGAGTATCCCTTCTCGGATATCCATTTCATGGCGCTTGATCCATCATCTAAAAAAGTCAAACCATCCTCCCGGGTTTAAGGGGGAGGGACAGCGTCTTGGCCTCAGCCTTACTGCATCGGAGGCAGCTTAAAGATCCTTTCCAGATTTTTCCCGAGGATCATATCGATCTCGTCCTGATTGAGTCCGGCCTGTTCTCCAAGGTCCTTCACAGACTTGATGGCGCCCTCAGGATCGCCGACACGATGGGCATAATCGGTTCCGATGCACATTTGCCCCGGGCCTACCCATTCAAGACAGCATTTCATGGCCGGGAGATAAAATGATGTCGTATCCGGATAGACCCTGGTTTTATAGGTGATATCCGGAGATTCTTCTAATTGGACACCCCATTCCTTGCCATAGCCCTTATAGCTATCCTGCAATCTACGGACAAAATAAGGAACCATTCCCCCCAGGTGCCCGTGTACGATGGTGAGTTTGGGGAATTTTGCCATGACCCCTTGAAAGATAAGGCTGACCACTGCCATGCTGGTGTCCAGCGTATACCCCCACAACTGATAGGGAATTCTGACCTTATCCATGATATCCTTGGTCATGGGTACGGCAGGATGCATTAACAAGGGCAGTTCCCATTTGTCGGCGAGTTCGTAAATCCCATGGTATTTTTCTAGATATATGGGCTCAAAGTTAAAATTGGAGAAACACTGTATGCCGACGCAACCCATATCGTGGCATCTTTCCAACTCTTTACAGGCTTCATCAGGATCCTGATAGGGGAGAGAGGCCAGGAAGTAGAAGCGGCCGGGATAGTCTTCAGTTGCCTTTTTAAGCGCATCATTACACTTCTTTGCCCAATAAATTCCGTTGTCCCTTTCAAGGGATTCGGGTCCTGGAATAGTAACGCTCAAGAGTTGCGTGTCCAGCCTTCCTGCATCCAGATCCTTTATCCTTTCTTCCAGGTCATAATGCCCGGCCCTATCGATGTGCGCAACGGCAACCCCTTCGTGCCACATCCGGTAATGGGTCCCGCCATCATGTATGCAACTTGGTGACTGCTTGCTGCCCCTGCTGCACAGATAGTCAAGGTATTCTCTGGGATACCAATGATTGTGTGCATCTACGGTTCTTTGTGCCATGTTTCTTTTCTCCTCTCTTTAAGTAAATTTATCCATTTGTGTAGCGTAAACTTTGTGACAATACTTGAAAGATATTCCCAATCCCCTTTGTCCTTATTGCCTTGAGAATCCTTCCCTTCAGATGTTACGCTGGGCCCTATCCCTTGAGTGCTCGAATGTTCCTGCTCTGTAGGATGAATAAGGTCCCTTTTTCATAGGCCCATTCGATATCTTGGGGGAATCCAAACAGGTCCTCAATTTTCAGTCCCATCTCTCCCAACTCGAGGGCCTGCTCTTCAGAAAGTGTGGGTGCATCCATCTTGCCCGGGCCAACAGCCATCTCTTTTCTTCCATAGCCTTTTTCTTCATCAAAACAGATCATGACCGTTTTTTTTGAAATTCTTTTATCTTTCAGTTCTAAGGGAGATTTCTGAAGCAAGAAGAAATCATTCATGGATTTTCCGGATACAACGGACTCGCCCAGTCCCCAGTTGGCCTCAATCACTAATTCATCTCTCGAACTGGTAATGGGGTTGGCCGTAAACATGACCCCGGCCACTTCAGAATGCACCATATTCTGCACAATGGGTGCGATCAGACCCAGTTTATGGTCAATGTTTTTGTGATGGCGGTTCATGGTGGCCCGGCTCGTCCATAGAGAAGCCCAGCACATCTTGATATGTTTGATAATCTCTTCTTTCCCCTTGAGATAATGGTAGGTATCCATCATGCCGGGAAAAGAGGAGACCGCACTGTCTTTTACGGCAACCGACGAACGAACAGCCACAAAAGAGGGTTCAGGTTTGTTCAGCTCGGTAATGGCATCACACAACTCCCCGTATAAATCCTTGGGGATATCGGCATGAATGATGAGATTTCTGATCTCTGCTGTCTCGTCCTCCATGCCCTCGAAGTCCTCATAATTGAAGCCCGCGATAATTGCGTCAATTTGAGGCTCAAGATCATTTTGATCAATGAGGTGAGATAACGAGTCACTAGTGACGCAAAAACCACGCGGCACATTGAAGTCACCCTGTGTGAGCTCCCCCAGATTCGCAGCTTTTCCTCCTGCTTCTTGAGTGTCCTTTTTGGTCATTTCTGTAAAAGATTTCACAAATATTTTCATCTCAGCCCCTGGAGTCATACCCTAAATGGCTTATCAATCGATTCTTTTCCTCCCCTGTCTCCATGACTGTGAATAAAGTAATAGATGATCCGATAGTTCGACTGCCGTTTCCTGACATCCTCTCTTTTGCCACTGATTTCCATCCCTTCCCTTTATATACGAGAATTATTGTGGTAGCCTAAATCTTGGGATATATTTTGTGCAGCCTCACAGACCTTGTTTATAAACTTTTTCTCTCTCTCCCTTTCTTCATTCGCCAAAATAAATCGAACGCCTAAAGCGGCGACAACTTTATTGGTATAATTCCGAACAGGAGCCGCTATACCGACAACACCATCAATAACTTCCCCTTTTTCGAAGGCAAACCCTTGGTTACGAATTTCCTCAAACCTGTCTTGAAGGGCTTTCCGCGTTCTAAGGGACCTGTTTGTCATCGGCTTAATGGGGTTTTTTTTCAGCATCCTGTCGACATCCCTCTCAGGCAAAAAGGCCAGTAGCGTTTGGCCGAGCATCCCAAAATATGGTTGCCGGCGCATGCCTATTTCCGATCTAAATCTGATGGGACTTTCGGTGGCCTCTATCTTATCTATATACATGAGTTCATCATCCTGAAGGATCCCCAAAAAAACCGTTTCTCCCGTGTCGGCCTGTAACTGGGTTAGATGTTTAGAAGCTGTTTCACGCATTGAAAAGGACGAAAAAACAACACCTCCGAGTTCGAATAGCCTTAAGCCTAGAGAATATTTATTTGAGGATTCGTTAGATATCAAAAATCCATATTTTAGCAATGTGGAACACAGTCGATAAACGGTGGACTTAGAAAGGTTAAGGTTCTGAGAAAGCTCTCTAAGGCTTAGCGCCCTTTTTTCGAAGGAAAAGGCGCATAGGATTTGTAGTGCTCTTTCCAGGGATCTATTGTAAATTTCTTTTTTTGTGCCAGCCATATGTTTTACTGTATGAAATGGTGTTTCACTTTATACCATAGCATAGGGCTTGTCAATAGAAAATATTCTATAAAACCAGGAAGTGATTAGTGATGATAGTGAAGCGCTAGGTGAAGTGCTAGTTTGGGGCCGGTCTAAGCGAGCGTATTGATATATCTGGAAGAATATCGAAAGAAGGCAAGAAAAGTGGTCTTGTGACCTGACCTCAATTACACAGCAGTTAGAAGGGACATTTTCATGAAGCTAACACAGATACAAGAAGAAGTGTTTTCAAATACATTGAAATATTCTATAATAAAATCCAAATTCATTCCGCACCTGGGAGGTGTCTCTCCTGAACAATTTGAAGAGATGAAAAAATTAGCTTAACTTAGTTTCTACTTTTTGGAGTAAAGATCAACAACCGCCCGGCCGACCGCGAGCTTGCTCGCGTCCGTCCAATCGGCTGTTGGTCAACGCCGCATTATATGACTTGAAATTGAACTTTGTATTTGGACTGTAACTAATAAATTTGACTATGTAATCTCTGCACACTAATGGGAATCTCCAGGAATTAAAGAATATCATCAGCTTTTTTATATTTAAAATAATCCGGGTTTAAGCAAATTGAAAGGAGGACGGCCATGTTTTGTTACCAATGTGAACAAACCGCAAAAGGTACGGGATGCACAATACAGGGCGTTTGTGGCAAGCAGCCCGAAGTTGCAGCATTGCAGGACCTGCTCCTTTATTCACTCATGGGACTATCCCAGGTTGCAGTGGAAGGGCGAAAAGTTGGCATATCCGACAAAGATGTCAATGTCTTCACCGTAAAGGCAGCCTTCTCCACTTTGACAAATGTGGATTTTGACCCTGCCAGATTTATGGATTTGATCAGCCAAGCCGTAGCCAAGCGTGAAAAATTAAAAACAAGTGTTAGGGCCGCAGGCGGTAATGTGGTTTGGCCTGACGGACCTGCCACCTTCCAACCCAAAACAACCTTGGACGATTTGGTCAAGCAAGGTGAGCAGGTCGGAATAAAATCGTATCCCAGTGACAACCCGGACATTCTATCATTAAAGCACACTGTGCTTTACGGTATTAAGGGCGTGAGCGCTTATGCGGACCATGCCCTGATTTTAGGGCAGGAGGACGAAAGCGTTTATGCATATGTCCATGAAGGGCTGGCAGCCATTCAAAGAGATGATCTGGGGGTCGACGACTGGGTCGGGATGGTCCTCAGATGCGGTGAAGCAGCCTATAAAGCCATGGAACTGCTCGATGCCGGCAACACGAAGACTTATGGCCACCCTGTGCCGACAAAGGTTCCGTTGGGGCACAAGAAGGGCAAGGCGATCCTTGTCTCCGGGCATGATTTGAAAGATCTCGAAGAGCTGTTAAAACAAACTGAAGGAAAAGGCATTAACATCTACACCCACGGTGAGATGCTATCAACTCATGGCTACCCCAAATTAAAGGAATATAAGCATTTCTACGGCCAATTCGGTACAGCCTGGCAAAAGCAGATCAAAGAATTTGCTGATTTTCCAGGCGCTATTCTGATGACAACCAATTGTATACAAAGGCCTAAAAACGATTATAAAGACAACATATTTACCAGCGGCATGGTAGGCTGGCCAGGCATTCCCCACATCTCGGATTTGAATTTCCAGCCGGTCATAGATAGAGCCCTTGAACTTCCAGGCTTTCAGGAAGATCATGTCGACCAAGAGGTCACGGTCGGTTTTGCCCGTAATGCCGTTCTCGGAGTTGCAGACAAGGTTATCGAGTCTGTCAAGTCTGGTGCCATTCGACATTTCTTTCTGGTGGCCGGTTGCGACGGCGCCAAGCCAGGACGGAATTACTATACTGAGTTTGTAGAAAAGGTTCCAAAGGATTGCATCGTTTTGACACTGGCGTGCGGCAAATATCGTTTCTTCGACAAAGAACTTGGCGATATCGATGGCATACCGCGTCTTCTGGATGCCGGCCAGTGCAATGATGCCTACTCGGCCGTTCAGATCGCTTTGGCCTTAGCAAAGGCATTGGATGTGGAGGTCAATGAATTGCCATTATCACTGATAATTTCCTGGTATGAGCAAAAAGCAGTTTGCGTACTGTTGGCCCTGCTTCATCTCGGTATCAAGGGAATCCGCCTGGGGCCGTCGTTGCCGGCGTTTATAACGCCTAATGTACTGGATACCTTAGTTAAAAATTTCGACATCAAACCAATTTCTACGGCTGACGAGGATCTAAAAGCTATTCTGGGATAATGGATCTTAGATAGTTTTAATAGGCGACCAGAGCGCCAAGTGCCAGGTTGCGCTAACAAGCCATTGGTCGTGCCAAGGTAAGCCCGAAACCTTGGGAATCCACGTAAATCGGGAGG
>CAYRFN010000039.1:0-28444 GCA_964423495.1 uncultured Desulfobacteraceae bacterium | reverse complement strand
CCACCATAAAGGCAAGGTACTGACTTAACCCTCCGCCCGCCGTAGCGCAGTGATGCCCCTTCGGCCTTGCAGTTGACGTCTCGTTTTTGAAAAGAGAACCCCATGTCCTGCCATGGCTAAACTGCGAATTTCTTAAAAGAGAGTCCCATGCCCCTATAATTCGCTAATGATTTTTTTAACAACGCTAAATTATTATGGAAATTTTTAGATCTGTAATAGGATTACTCTGATTTTTTTTAAATAATTGGTGTCAAATAAAGTAAATACAGATTCATTAGACGAGAGCAAATTAGTCTCTCTCCTAAGACAAGGATATGAGGAGGCATTTCGTGTCCTTTATAAACGATATCAAACGAAAGTTTTTTACATAGCCTATGGCATCACCTTAGACAGAGAAGAAAGCTTGGAGATCGTTCAGGAAGTTTTCCTGAAGGTTTACCGGAAAATACATACTTTTAGAGAAGAGGCAGGGCTTTCGACCTGGATTCATCGTATTACTATCAATCAGTGTCTTAACTGGCAGAGAAGATGGAAACGGAGGTTTAGATGGCAACACCAGCCCCTTGAAAGAGATGAGATTGGTGAGTATCCGGAATTGGGGACGAATGAACATTGTCCGGAGACGCTTATCCAGAAAAAAGAACTTGGAAAGATATTCCAGGAAAGGCTGAAGGAGTTGCCAGAGGATGCAAGGGTTGTGTTTGTACTCAAGGAAGTGGAAGGTTTTTCGTATGATGAGATTGCTGAAGTCTTGAAAATAAAGAGGGGAACTGTTAGTTCTAGACTATTTTATGCCCGCCAGAGGCTAAAAGAGTCGCTTAAGAAATATCTGGATAAGGAAGAAAGACCATGAAAATGGGCCATACTAAGTGTGATCCGGCCTTATTGAACCGTTTTTTTGATCAGGAAATTAGGCCGGAAGAACGAGCCAAGGTCAGTGAACATCTAAAAGATTGTTCTTTATGTCAAAAGGCACTGCAAGATAATAAATACTTATCTGCCCTTTTCAAGGCTGGTTTAGATAAAGAACTTTCTCAGGCAAACCTTGATGGCCTTGATCAGAGGGTATTGAGTTTGATCCGGAGAAAGAGATTCTCCTGGTGGATGAAAACCAAAGATCTGTTTGTGTCTAAGAGGTTTCTCATTCCGGCAACGGCCATGGCCACAATATTTGTCCTCTTTTTTTCTCTTGCCAGGGATCCTGCTTCTGTTTCTGGCCCCAGTGCTATAGTAAAATCTCTAACGGGAGACCTCTCATCTGTTATGATCATAGAGGAACCGAAATCGCGCCAGACTATTATTTGGTTTAATGAAACTTCTTAATTCATGGAGTGAGGAGTGTGAGAATCAAGAGACTCATAATAGTGGTACTATTTACTTACGTGATGTGGGGACTGTCTGGGCCAGTCTGGGCTGGAAAGACGATAGATATAAATATCAAAATTGTCTTGGCATCTCATGGTCCTAAATTTGCTGATCCACTTCTGACCGCCTTCATTCAGAAACTGCAGTCCGTTTTTCGGTACTCATCATACCGGCTACTACGTCAGTATAGCATGAATTTAGGTATAGGAGAAACAGGTACTGCTATTCTCCATGGAGATAGAGTAATGAAAGTTACAGCTCTGGAGATAATTCAAAATAGAGCGGAATTACGTCTTGAAATCTTCAAAAAAAGAAAGCTTGTATTTCAAACCGTTTTTGATCTCCTCAACCACTCCAGTATTATCGTGGGAGGACCTAAACACAAAGGAGGTTTCTTACTTTTTAATATCTATAGTTCATTTTGAACTTTTTCCAAAAAGCGGTGTCTAATATTACAAATGGCAAGAAAAGGAGGTAAATAATGAAAAAGAAAAACCTATTTATTTTGTTGATTACCATCATGTTGTGTGTCTCCTTTCTGGTACCTTCAGCCTGGGCAGGTTCAAAACAACGTTATAGATGGGAAGGGGTAGCCATTGGCATAGGTGCTGCCATTCTGGGCAGTGCTCTCTTATCCAACCTTCATCATCCACCAGCTCGTCTTCCCCATCAACCAAGACCTTGTCTTGTGCCTGTTTTCCCTTGTCCTCCTCCGCCCTATAGAGTGGAGATCAGTCCTACTGGGCATTGGGAGATGATAAAGAGATGGGTTCCCCCAAGATATGAAAGAATATGGGTTGAAGGTTACTATGACCGATATTATCAATGGGTTCCTGGTCACTGGGAAGAAAGGTATAAACCCGGTTACTGGATAGAGAAGAAGGTCTGGGTGGCTGAAAATCGCTGGTAATATAATACGTATATCAATACTCCTCGGGCTGATGAATTTACAAAATCAGTCTCAATCATAGTTAGTACTCAAGCATAATAAGACCGATAAAACCATAATCATCCTATCAATTTGTCTTGATAACCCTCCTTAATTAAGTGTGCATGGTGCTTCATCCACTTTTTAGTGGGTGGGGCGCCATGAATTCAGGTAATTATGGCTCGTATTGACATCCCCTATGAGTGAACTTAATTTTATTATAGCTGATTAGCTAATGTTTATTCTGCAATGCGCTAAAGTATTACGAATTTTAAATAACTGGAGGGAATCAATATATGCGATTCGATAAATTTACTTTAAAGGCACAGGAAATCATACAGGCTTCTCAACAATTGGCCGAGAAATTTAATCATCAACAGATCGAACCTGAACATCTTATAAGGGCGATTTTGGGGCAGAAAGAAGGTGTAATACCGGCCATCCTTGGCAAAATAGGGGCTGATCAAGACCACCTCATACAAAATTTTGATGATGCTTTAGAAAAAATCCCCCGGATTTCTGGCACAGGATTTGGGCAAGCCTACATCTCCCCTCGTTCAAAGGCCGTTCTGGATGATTCCTTTGCCGAGGCAGAGCAGATGAAAGATAAATTCGTCAGCCTGGAGCATATCCTGCTGGCTGTAACAGGGGAAAAGGAAGGAGAGGCAACACGACTCTTAGGTATTTCAGGGATTGTTAGAGATGCAATTCTGAAGGCTTTAGTAGACATTCGGGGAGGACAGAGGATAACAGACCCAAACCCTGAAGACAAGTACCAGGCCCTCGAACGGTTCAGTAAGGATCTTACAGATATTGCTTCAAAAGGAGATCTGGACCCAGTGATCGGACGAGACGATGAAATTCGAAGGATCATCCAGGTCCTATCAAGGAGAACTAAGAACAACCCTGTGCTGATCGGTGAGCCAGGCGTAGGTAAGACCGCCATAGTGGAAGGTCTTGCCCAAAGGATTGTTCAGGGGGACATCCCTGAAACCCTAAAAGATAAAAGGGTGGTGGCATTGGATATGGGTGCTCTTATAGCCGGTGCAAAATATCGTGGAGAATTTGAAGACAGGCTCAAGGCAGTACTAAAGGAAATAACCGATGCCCATGGGCAGATCATTCTTTTCATTGATGAGATGCACACAGTTGTTGGCGCTGGAGCTGCTGAAGGTGCTGTGGATGCCTCAAACATGCTAAAGCCTGCTCTTGCCCGCGGCGAATTAAAATGCGTAGGAGCCACTACCATCAAAGAGTACAGAAAATATATTGAAAAGGACGCAGCCTTTGAGAGACGTTTTCAACCGGTCATGGTTGATGAACCAACCGTTGAAGACACTATCTCGATTCTGCGCGGGCTCAAGGAAAAATATGAGGTGCACCATGGAGTGCGGATAAAGGATTCAGCATTAGTTGCTGCTGCGACACTCTCTCATAGGTATATTACGGATAGATTCTTACCGGATAAGGCCATTGATCTTATTGATGAGGCCACAAGTCGGCTTCGGATTGAGATCGATAGCATGCCGGCAGAGATTGATGATATTCAAAGAAAAATCACTCAACTTGAGATCGAGAGAGAGGCCTTAAAAAAAGAGAAAGATCAGGTATCCAGAGACCGGCTTGAAAAACTTCAGAAAGAATTAAACGAACTCAAGTTCCAAACGGATGCCATGACTGTTCATTGGAAAAAGGAAAAGGAAATTATCTCTAAGATAAGGGGAATCAAGGAAAAACTTGAATCGACAAGATCTGAGGCCCAAATAGCAGAACGTCAGGGAGACCTATCTAAGGCCGCCGAGCTTAAATATGGCACTCTTATAGAATTAGAAAAAAGCCTGAACGAGGAAAATAAAAAACTTGAGGAATTCCAGGGTGAGCAGAAGATGCTCAAGGAAGAAGTTGACAGCGAAGACATAGCGGAAGTGATTGCCAAATGGACCGGAATTCCTATCTCAAGAATGTTAGAAGGGGAAAAGGAGAAACTTTTAAAGATGGAGGAAAGGTTGGCCCAGCGAGTTGTCGGCCAGGAGAAAGGGATTAGCTCTGTATCCAGTGCTGTTCGGCGTGCCCGTTCCGGGCTTCAGGACCCAAATAAGCCCATTGGATCCTTCATTTTCATGGGTCCCACAGGGGTGGGTAAAACCGAGCTTGCCAGGGCATTAGCCGAGTTTCTTTTCGACGACGAACAGTATATGGTGCGAATTGATATGTCGGAATATATGGAAAAACATTCGGTAGCAAGGCTCATAGGTGCTCCACCTGGTTATGTGGGCTACGAAGAGGGAGGTTATCTGACAGAGGCCGTTAGGCGACATCCATATTCGGTAGTCCTTTTTGACGAAATCGAAAAAGCGCATCCTGATGTTTTTAATGCTCTCCTACAGATTCTTGATGATGGCCGGATGACAGACGGCAAGGGCCGAACAGTTGATTTCAAAAATACTGTATTGATCATGACCTCCAATGTTGGAAGTCAATGGATGGGGGAACTGGGAGCAAAGAATGATGTTGAGATAGAAAGGCGCGTGATGGAAGCGCTCCGTTCAGCTTTTAAGCCCGAGTTCCTTAATAGGATCGATGATATTATTATGTTTAACTCTCTTGGTTCCGAAGAAATCAAAAAGATTGTGGATATTCAGATGGGGCTTTTAAGTAAACGTCTTGAGGCCAACAAGATCACTCTGGAACTCACAGATAAGGCAAAAGATTTTCTTGCAAATTCGGGTTTTGATCAAGTTTATGGGGCCAGGCCACTAAAAAGGACCATCCAGCATCTAATACAAGACCCTTTGGCAATGAAAATATTAGAAGGCTCTGTCAAAGAGGGTGATCATTTAAACATTGATGTAAAGGATGGTCAGATGGTCTTTAAATAGATATTATCTTATGTATCGTTGTTTGAATTATATGTATTTATCCTTTTTTTTAATTTTTTAAAGGCTCGAAAGTTTACTGTCCTCCTTGATCTGATAATGATCATCTCTCCCGTCTGGGGGTTTCTTCCTCTTCTTGCCCATTTGAGTTTCACTTGGAACTTACCAAAGTCTGAGATACGTATGTCTTCGCCTCTGGCCAGGGTTTGTTTAATTATCTCTAAAAGGGTATTGATAATTTTATTGGCGCGTTTCTGGCTTAGAAAAAAATAATCCATCTCTGGAAATAGAAATTGCTGTTGACTTTTGTATTGCCTTTTAAATTTCACTTTTTGTATTACACTTTTGACAATATCTGCTTTGGTCAACGTCATTTTTTACCCTGCTCGAATTTTAATCCTCGAAATGTTGAATATATTCCTGAGGTTAAAATTTTTGTCTTCCTTGACCGTGAGCAAAATTGACCACTTTTCAAGGGTCTTGAAACTTGGCAAACCATGGCATATTTGTTAATATTTGTCAAATGTTTGAAAATTGTAATTTAGCGCTTTGAGAATAGGACAGACATGGCCGTTGGGATCTCTAACGCCCCCTGGGCCGTGACCATTGATTCGGAACAGACATTTAGGCATCTACATATGGGTCTCCTTAAGAGACACAATCCAGAATTCGTTGTCAGTTGTTTTAATGCCCCCAATATCTAATAATATAATAAGGTTACAGGTCATGGGACTCTCTTTTAAGAAAGTCGCAGTTTAGCCATGGCAGAACATGGGGTTCTCTTTTCAAAAACGAGACGTCAACTGCAAGGCCGAAGGGACATCACTTCGCTACGGCGGGCGGAGGGTTAAGTCAGTACCTTGCCTTTATGGTGGCAATAACATCAACCTCAGTAAGTGGCCGCCCGCCTGAGAAGCACCTTAACTCAAATAACCAGCAACCAGTTTTTCGTTTTCTGAAAAGAGAGCCCCATGTCCTGCCTTTTTGTATCTGATCTATGGTTAACACTTAGGGGTTTTTGATCCAGTCATAAAAGGAATGACTTTCTTAAAAGAGACCCCAACGGCCATGTCTAATCGCTAATGATTTTTCAAAGCGCTTAACAGTTACCGAAAATTCAACTCCTTGGGTAAAAACAGATGAGACCATCTTTCCATCCAAGATTGATCAACGACCGTTTTTACGACCCTGGGTTATTTATCCCATTTCAATTTGAGAAAAAGGCGCTGATGTTTGATCTCGGAGACATAAGCGCTCTTTCTTCTAAGGACCTCCTTAAAGTGACACATATCTTTGTTACACATTCACATATAGACCATTTTATTGGATTTGATACCATCCTTCGAATCTTTCTCGGCAGAGACAAGACACTTCACCTCTATGGCCCACCAAATTTTTTCAAACACGTTGAGGGCAAGTTGACTGGTTTTACCTGGAATCTGGTCAGTGAATTTAAGAATAAATTTGTAATTGAAGTAAACGAGGTTCACACTGATAGAGTTCTGACAAAGAGTTATGTCTGCCAGGATCATTTCCAGCCTAAATCAATAGCATCGTCAAGTTCATTTTCCGGTACTCTATTGAAAGAACCTTCCTTTTCAGTAAATGGTGTCCTACTTGATCACCGTATACCTTGCCTTGCCCTGTCCCTGACAGAAAATTTTTATGTCAATATAATCAAAGAAGGACTCAAGGAACTGGCACTCCCTGTTGGACCCTGGCTTAATCGTTTTAAGGCGGCTATTTACAAAAAAAAGGATTTAGAGAGTAGCTTTCTTGTTACCTGGGAGGAAAAAGGACAAGTTAAATGTGAAAAGAAATTTATATTAGGCGATTTGGTCGAAAAGATCGCAAGGGTTTCTCCCGGCCAAAAGATAACATATGTCACAGATGTAGTGGGCAGCCCGGAGAATTTTAGAAAAATTATCAAATTTGCAAAAGGAACCGATCATCTCTTTATTGAGGCATGTTTTCTGGATAGTGAAAAAGAGACGGCCAGGAAAAAATATCACCTAACTGCAAAGGAGGCAGGGAAATTGGCAAGAAAGTCTGATGTCAGCCATTTCCAGTTGTTCCACTTCTCACCACGATACAAAGGGCGAGCATCAGACCTGGAACGTGAAGCAAGGGAGGCATATATCAAGCCCTGAGTTGCATGTCATAAAGCTGCCGAAAACGTCCATTTAATTTCAGCAATTCTTCTCGGGTACCTGATTCCAAGATTCTACCTTCTTCCATTACAAATATACGATTTGCTCTCATAATTGTACTCAACCGGTGTGCAACAATCAGAATGGTCAATCTGCCCAGCAGATTTTCAATGGCATCCTGGACAAGCTTTTCACTCTCTGCATCAAGCGCCGAAGCCGCTTCATCCAGCAGCAGAATAGCCGGGTCAATTAGAATTGCCCGAGCAATAGCTACACGCTGCCTCTGTCCACCAGATAAGAGAGTTCCTCGATCTCCGACGATTGTCTCATAATTTTTAGGTTGAGTCATAATAAAGTTATGCACATGGGCGGCCCCTGTTGCCGCGATAATTTCTTCGACGGTTTTCTCTGGATTCCCATAGCGGATATTATTAGCAATAGTATCGTGAAAAAGAATTACCTCTTGACTAACAATACCTATTTGTTTGCGGAGTGATTCAATCGTCACATCACGGATATCAATGCCATCAATGATAATGCTGCCACTCGTGACATCATAAAACCGAGGAAGTAAATCCAGAAGCGTACTCTTACCGGCCCCGGTTGAACCCACAAAGGCCGCCATTTCACCTGCACCCACTTTGAATGAAATATCCTTAAGGATCAGATTATCAGGTGTATAGCCAAAACATACATTCTTATATTCTACAGATTTACTATGTCGGGGAAGCGCCTTCGCTTCTGGATGTTCCTTGATATCCGGGATTGTTTCCATAATGGAAAAAACTCGTTTTGTTGCACCCTGAAGGGTTCTGAGATTATTATTTACCAAGGCCAGCCTCTTAATTGGGCTATAGACCCGTGAAAAGGCGTAAATCATGGCAATGAGCTCACCTAAGGTATGGTGGAAATAGATTTTTCCTACAATCAACAAAACAGGCAAGATCAAAAAGACACTTGTATCCATAATAGGACCAAGACCCAGCTGCCATTGGTTCCAGTGCATTATCGTTTTGTAAAGGTGATCGGCCAGTTCTCGAAATTTCTTCACCTCGTTTTTGCCCATGAAAAAGCCAAGGACCACTTTGAGACAGAGAAGGGTTTCTTGATAGGCGGAAGTAACCTCGGCCGTCGAATCTTGGACCTTTGTTGCGTGTTTTTTGACCTTTCTACCGAATAGTCGAATCAGTACAACAATTAAAGGGGTCACAAAGAATGCGAGGAGGGTCAGCTTATAGTTCATAAGAAAAAGGTAGCATAAGAAGACAAATGCCGTCAGTGGGTACTCGATAAGACCAATGAGCACATTTGCAATGAGGGTCTGCATTACTGTCAGGTCGGCCGTAGATCTTGCAACCAGTTCCCCTGCTTTTTTATCATGGTAAAACCCCAGAGGAAGAGAAACGAATTTATTAAAAAGGTCTATTCTCAATGATTTGACTGCCCTGTTTGAGAAGGCGGCCGCGGAAAGGCCACTTAGATAGATCGTAATAGACTTAAAAAGGATTGATACAAATGCTACAAGTGTGAGGAGGACGAGGAGGCTGTTTGGAGATATTCCATCAACCAGCGTCAAGTTTGTTCGTTGCCAAGACAACCATGATTCGGAGTGAAAAGTAATCCAGGGTATTTTCCAGGCTACCGGGTCTGATCCTATCTTCATCCCCTCATCTACAAAAGGTTGAAGGAGATAAGCTGGAATTACCACAAACAAAGAAGATACTGCTGTAAGCACTATGGAGCAAAACACCAAACCTCGATGGCGTCTTATATAAGAGGCGATATTTTTGCCGAGAATTAAATCCAGCATTTTAGCATAAAACTCATCGCTCAAGGGACTTAAAGCATAAAGCCCAGTTCTTCTTGAGCTGTTAAAGGGTTTGAATCCCTAAAGCCAAATTTGCTTTGGGGTCAATTAGGAAGGATTTTGATTCTACCTGCGATTTTATAGGCAGGAGTAGGAAAATTGTCAATTAGAAAGTAGGGTGGTGTCACTGTAATATTCCACTATCTACATTCCTCATCTGAAATACTAATAAGTAATATGGTAGTACAGAAGGCTGTGCGATACATTTCATCTTTTATCGCTCAAAAGAATGAAAATGGCGTATTATTTTATGGGCATTTGAGGCATTTGGATTGGGGAATCTGTAGTTTTATAGGTATTCTCTATGTTTCTAAGGCATCGGGGCCATATGCCTTTATCCCCTGATGAATAGCTGCGACTCCGAAAAGACACCGATGAAAGCTGACGTCCCTGAAACCAGCCTGCTGCAAAACGTCTGCCAGCTCTTCCGGAGGATAGAAAATTCGGATAGTATTGGCCAGATATGCATAGGCAGCCTTGGATCCTGATATTCGGCTCCCTATAGATTTGACCATACGCTTCACGAAAAAATCGACACATTTTCTAAAAGGTGAAAATGATGGCCTGCTGGTCTCGAGATTCACAAAACGCCCACCAGGTTTCAAAACCCGGTAAAATTCTGCGAAGCTTTGAATTAAAACATCTCTACTCAGATTGATATTCCGCGTCGCAAATGACATGGTTATCAGGTCAAATCTGTCATTTGGAAAAGGTAAGGCCTTTATGTCAGAATAGATAAATTTGAGACGACCCGCCTCCGGTTTTAGCCTCGCCTTTGCCAGCATGGGCTGAGAGAAATCTATAGCATATATCTTCGTGCGATCCGGAGCCAGGCGGGACAAGTAAGCTGCCATCTCGCCTGTTCCGGTGCAAATATCGGCCCATTGGTCCCCACCATCTGTCGCAGCGATCCTTGCGGCACGCTTGCGCCAAACAGTATCGAGCCCGAGCGTAAGAATATGATTCGTCAGCTCATATGTCTCAGGGAACTCCGAGAACATCCTCTGCACGAAAGAAGCCTTTCTTAACACTATTATATTTTCTTCCTATATGCTGCCAAGTTTGAAAAAATGACTTTTTGATGCAAGTCGAATCCAATTTGCAGGCTTCTTTTTAGGCACTCTCTTTCAGATAAGTAAAAAGAAGCCTCCCAACCATCGCCAGACATTCCGCATCCAAATAATTTTCCGCACGTCTTTCGAAGAGAACAGAACATTTTGCTGGGAACTCGTCGTCTGAATCATTATAAAGCATTGAAATTGGAACCTGTGGCAGAGCATGAAATTGCAGTGACAGATCATATGTCACTTCAATATCGAGGGGGTATCCTCCTAATGTTTTGCCAGATGCCTCTAAATCACCAAGCCTTCCTGCAAAATAAGCAGCGATTGCTCGTTCTACTTCATTTGCAAAATAGCTTGTTAAAGGACCTGAATCCTTAAAATCCCTGAAGGATGCCCATGCTTTTTCTTTTGGGTAAACATCCGGACATAGAAGAAGGTATTTGCAGAGAATAACACATATATCAAAGGAAGGTTGTTTCCCTATCGGGTTAGTAATGCCATTTTGGGAAACTTTATGAGCTTTGCCAAACAAAGGAATTATAATTTCATTTCCTTCTACTTGTACTCCTAATTTTTCCTCAACAGATTTTAAATCTATTTTATTGAGCTGTGCTAAATAATTTTTATAAGTCCTTGCAAATATAGGGGCCAAGCCTGTCTCGGACTTAAACATGAAACTTTAATCTGTCTTTAAATGAGTTAGAAGCAGACTTAAATCCTTTTACATTAATTATCCTTAGTAGATGCTGAAGCATCAATCCACTTTTCAATTACCTCATTAAGTTTTTGTGTATCAATAGGCTTTGAAATATAATCATTCATCCCTGCCTCTAAACAGATCTCCCTGTCACCCTTCATCGCATGTGCCGTCATAGCGATAATAGGAACATTATGATTAATGACATTTGATTCTGGGTCACGGATTATCTTTGTCGCTTCAAGTCCATCCATCTCCGGCATCTGCACATCCATTAATACAATATCGTATGGAATCATTTCGAGGGACTTAACGGCTTCTTTACCATTAGCCACTGCATCTGCTCGGTAACCTAATTTGTCAAGAAAGCGTAGTGCCAGCTTCTGGTTTACAATGTTGTCTTCTGCAATGAGTATGCGTGCTTTACGTTTCCTTGTTTCAGTGATTGTGTGACGGGTAATAATTTGACTTTCATCAGGAATAGTTTCCTCTTTCCCGCTAAGCGCCATCAACAAACAATCAAAAAGTTGGCTGCGTCTGATTGGTTTAGTAAGATAAGCAGCAAAGCCAACCTCTTTCATCTTAACAGCATCCCCTCTAATACCCATCGAAGAAAGCATAACCATAATTGTGTTCTTCAATTTCTTATCTGCTTTTATTAGCCGACCCAGTTCCTCGCCATCCATTTCAGGCATTTGCAGATCGATAATGATAATATCATAAGATGCCTTCGTTTTTATGGCTGCGTTCATCATCCCAAGCGCCATTTCTCCATTCCAGGCCGTATCGCAGACAAGATCCCAGGCCTCAAGATAGCCCTGAAAAATTTTAAGATTAGTTCTATTATCATCAACCACTAAAACACGTTTGCCTTTAATTTCAGTGGGAAGTAAAAATGCCTTTTCTTTGACATCATGTTGTTTTTCAAAAGGGACTGTAAATTGAAAAGTTGTGCCCTTTTCTTTGAGGCTTTCTACACTAATCTGTCCTCCAATTAATTCAGTGAGCTTCTTAGAGATAGCCAGCCCGAGACCGGTGCCGCCATATTTACGCGTGGTTGAAGCATCCACTTGATGAAAAGACTGAAATACTTTTTTAATATCATCATTAGACATGCCAATCCCTGTGTCCTTGATAACGAATCGAAGCTCTACATGGGTTTTTGTCTCTTTTTCAAGAGAAATGCGAACCACTACCTCCCCCTCTTCAGTGAATTTTACAGCATTGTTTGTGAGGTTGAGAACAATCTGACGTAGTCGGCCAGGATCACCTCGCAAAAGAGAGGGGACTTCGCTATCGATTTCATAAATAAACTCAATACCCTTTTTCTGCGCTGCCATTGCCGGTAATATTATAGTTTCGTTCATCGCTGTTCTCAGATCAAAGTCGAGCACTTCAAAATCCATTTTTCCAGCCTCAATTTTTGAGAAGTCAAGGACATCATTGATAACTTGCAACAAAGCATCTGAACTACTACGGATTATTCCCAGATATTCCTTCTGCTCAGTATCGAGGGGCGTATCGAGCATCAACCCAGCCATGCCTATAACGGCATTCATAGGTGTCCTGATTTCATGACTCATATTGGCCAAAAAGTCGCTCTTGGATTTATTGGCTGTTTCAGCCTCCTCCTTGGCTTTTTTCAATTCTTCTTCAGACCGCTTGCGCTCGGTGATATCACGCACCACGCCCAACATGAGTCTCTCTCCGCCTGACTCAAAAACCATGAGGCGGATCTCGACAGAAAAGGTTGTCCCGTCTTTTCGCCGATGTACCCCTTCAAGTGTAATAGGCTCGCCCGGGACCATTTGCTCCCACTGCTCCAAATGGCCTCCGGAAATAACATCCTGATCAATATCCTGTATGGACAATGCCAACAATTCCTCACGTGTATACCCCAAGTTATTGCATGCATGCTCGTTTACATCTATTATTTTGCCATCAAAGTCATGCAGGAATAAGGTATCTGTTATATTCTCTGCCAAGAGACGGAACCGTCTCTCACTCTCTCGAATGGCGGCATCCGCTCGTTTGCGCTCTGTAATATCACGGCAGATTGACTGGCTAACTCCCTTATTATGATCAACAATCCGAGAGCTCACCTCCACATAAATCCTTGTGCTATCAGCCTTCCTCCATTGAGTCTCGAATATCATTGCTCCTTGCTTACCTTCAGATTCGATTCTCTTCATTACTTCCTTGTATTCGTCTTCATGATGAAGATCAGGGATTGACATTGAAAGAAGCTTCTCTTTATTGTAACCGAGCATTTCGCATAATTTTTGATTAACATCGAGAATTTTTCCTTGTTTATGGATAATAATTGCGTCATTTGACTGCTCAAAAAGCCGGCGAAAACGCTCTTCGTTCTCCTGTATTTTTTCCGTTGCCAGTTTACCCTCAGTGATATCCGTACCGATTAACAAGACTTCGGCAACAGATCCTTCTTTCTGTATGGCAACAAAACGGATTTGATGCCAGATGGCTTCTCCATTCGGCAATATTGACTTTGTATCAATTATTTCCATCTCACCTGTCTCTAACACTTGCCTGAATGCTTTTAGATATTCTTCGCGATTCTCTGGCGGAATGTATTCATAAAGACTTCTTCCTATTGCGTCATCCACATTAGAGCCATCTGCTAATCTATTAGCATAAAGGATTTTAGGATTTTTATAGTCAGGATCGACACTTAGAATAAAGTCCGGGGAGTTTTCGAGAAGTGAACGTGTTTTGGCTTCAGCCTCTCTTAAGGATTTATTAGCTTCCTCAATCTGTTCAGTGACTCTGTGCACAGCGAGGTAGGTGATAGTAGGTACAACTATGATAATACAGGACAGAGACACAACAGTTAGCAATTTAACCATTTGCCAGGTATTGGCCTTGGCAAAAGCCTTGGAATGCAAAGCCACAACTGTACCAATGTATTTTGAATCTGAGTAAATAGGCATAGCCCCTTGAAAGTAGTCTTTACCAGAAAGGCTAATGTCATCCAGTAAAGCAGCATTTTTGATCATGTCTCTTTTCTTTTTTGTTTCTGCAAAAGTGTTCAGATTAAATGTCTTGTATTGGTCAAGCGTGCCTATACTCAAGCCGTCTT
Organism: uncultured Desulfobacteraceae bacterium; assembly: GCA_964423495.1. Taxonomy (GTDB): domain Bacteria; phylum Desulfobacterota; class DSM-4660; order Desulfatiglandales; family Desulfatiglandaceae; genus CAYRFN01. The sequence goes on along the minus strand of CAYRFN010000039.1, from coordinate 14,397 downwards.
TGGTAAAAATGTTTATTTCCATTCCGAGTAATTTGGAAAATCTTTCCACAAATGAGGCGTCAATTTTATGTATTGCCTTAACAAATCCAAACACGGGAAATTCGGTGTTGCCGGTTTCAGCATTAAATTCTTGTTCTCTAATAGGCACATATGAAACCAGACATATATAATTATCAATCCGCTCAAAAAACACTATTTCCTGTTTCGGGATTTCTTTATCGAATCTTAATTTCAGACCTATATCCGGCAAGGTATCACTCTTTTCCCATGCATCGTGCTCCACTTCCGTACCCTTAGAGAACGCGGTAAAGAAGGTACGTTTAGGAGTTTGAAAACAATATCCCTGAAAAAAATTCCCATCCTCTTTTTGTTGAACAGCAAATGACACCAGGTCACCATCGAGATCATAAATACCTATTTTCCATAAATCAATTGAACGTCCTATAGAAAAAACATCATTGGTTACCTCCCTGTGTGAATAAAGCGTCACTGAATGGTCATCATCAGCCTTGAATCTATACAAAAATTGAATCTTTCCACCCATTTTGTTCATAACGCTAAGATGACGGGAAGCTGCTAAAATTGTTTTCCCTCTTTCTGTTAATGAATCATGGATGACCTTGAATGAGTTTAAAATTAGCTTATGGGATACATCCCGGTAATGTCTATTTATAATAACGGAAACAACGACTATGACAAGAAAGCAGATAATAATGATCATGGTTGTTGCTCCAAACATAAGTTTATTTTTTAATTTCATTTTTTACTCCTTTGCCGCGGTATCCACAAACTAATGCCTATAAAAGCGCATATCCCAAAGTCAAATCACCTCTTGACTCATGGTGGTTCGTGAAAATGGCTCTTAACTAAGGCTACTAAATAAAAATCCGTGCTCAATTAATTGGCATATCTTGACCCTTAAAATGGCAATTTACGTTGTGAATGACTCGTTTAGATGAAGTTTGTAGGATTCCCACAATCTGAGTACATTAATTATCCTTAGTAGATGCTGAAGCATCAATCCACTTCTCAATTACCTCATTAAGTTTTTGTGTATCAATAGGCTTTGAAACATAATCATTCATCCCTGCCTCTAAACAGATCTCCCTGTCACCCTTCATCGCATGTGCCGTCATAGCGATAATAGGAACATTATGATTAATGACATTTGATTCTGGGTCACGGATTATCTTTGTCGCTTCAAGTCCATCCATCTCCGGCATCTGCACATCCATTAATACAATATCGTATGGAATCATTTCGAGGGACTTAACGGCTTCTTTACCATTAGCCACTGCATCTGCTCGGTAACCTAATTTGTCAAGAAAGCGTAGTGCCAGCTTCTGGTTTACAATGTTGTCTTCTGCAATGAGTATGCGTGCTTTACGTTTCCTTGTTTCAGTGATTGTGTGACGGGTAATAATTTGACTTTCATCAGGAATAGTTTCCTCTTTCCCGCTAAGCGCCATCAACAAACAATCAAAAAGTTGGCTGCGTCTGATTGGTTTAGTAAGATAAGCAGCAAAGCCAACCTCTTTCATCTTAACAGCATCCCCTCTAATACCCATCGAAGAAAGCATAACCATAATTGTGTTCTTCAATTTCTTATCTGCTTTTATTAGCCGACCCAGTTCCTCGCCATCCATTTCAGGCATTTGCAGATCGATAATGATAATATCATAAGATGCCTTCGTTTTTATGGCTGCGTTCATCATCCCAAGCGCCATTTCTCCATTCCAGGCCGTATCGCAGACAAGATCCCAGGCCTCAAGATAGCCCTGAAAAATTTTAAGATTAGTTCTATTATCATCAACCACTAAAACACGTTTGCCTTTAATTTCAGTGGGAAGTAAAAATGCCTTTTCTTTGACATCATGTTGTTTTTCAAAAGGGACTGTAAATTGAAAAGTTGTGCCCTTTTCTTTGAGGCTTTCTACACTAATCTGTCCTCCAATTAATTCAGTGAGCTTCTTAGAGATAGCCAGCCCGAGACCGGTGCCGCCATATTTACGCGTGGTTGAAGCATCCACTTGATGAAAAGACTGAAATACTTTTTTAATATCATCATTAGACATGCCAATCCCTGTGTCCTTGATAACGAATCGAAGCTCTACATGGGTTTTTGTCTCTTTTTCAAGAGAAATGCGAACCACTACCTCCCCCTCTTCAGTGAATTTTACAGCATTGTTTGTGAGGTTGAGAACAATCTGACGTAGTCGGCCAGGATCACCTCGCAAAAGAGAGGGGACTTCGCTATCGATTTCATAAATAAACTCAATACCCTTTTTCTGCGCTGCCATTGCCGGTAATATTATAGTTTCGTTCATCGCTGTTCTCAGATCAAAGTCGAGCACTTCAAAATCCATTTTTCCAGCCTCAATTTTTGAGAAGTCAAGGACATCATTGATAACTTGCAACAAAGCATCTGAACTACTACGGATTATTCCCAGATATTCCTTCTGCTCAGTATCGAGGGGCGTATCGAGCATCAACCCAGCCATGCCTATAACGGCATTCATAGGTGTCCTGATTTCATGACTCATATTGGCCAAAAAGTCGCTCTTGGATTTATTGGCCGCTTCAGCCTCCTCCTTGGCTTCTTTCAATTCCTCCTCTGCCCGCTTGCGCTCTCTAAGTTCAGTTTGTAAGCCTATGGTTCGGGCTTGAACTTTCTTTTGCAATGACAAGTTCCAGGCAATAAAGCCGCCAATTAAAAGGAATACAACGGTTCCAGCAAGGGCAATCCAGGTCTCCTGTTCCGGTCGCCACCTCCACTCAAAGGGAAAAATCCATCTATCAACAATTTCTTTTCGTTCAGACTCGGAGATAGCATCGAGGGCTTTCTCAAGGAGTATGTTCAGTTGGGGCCAGTCTTTGCGCGAAGCAAAACTGAGCTTATAGGTATAGGTGGTCACACCCGCAATTCGTAGATTTGTGATATCGGTCTTTGCCCTCCAGTACCCTGCCGTAGCGCTATTGAATAGTACCGCGTCTGCAGTTCCATCTGAGACTGCCTCCAAGCCTGCCTTTACACTCTTTACCCAGTGCAATTTAATCTCTGGATACTCCTTCTGAATATAGGTGGTGATAGCCCACCCTTTGATGCCAGTGATCGTCTTCCCTGCAAGGTCTGCGAGGGTGTAGCTACCTGAGAAGTCTTCCCGCATCAAAATCACATTCGCAAATTTTATGTATGGGGGTGTGAATAGCATGTATTCGGATAGCTCAGGAGTCTTTGTCGCTACGGTGACCAAGTCTGCCCTGTGGTGTTTGACATTTTCCAGGGAGGCCGCCCATGAAGTACTGGGAACTGCTTTGAACTCAACCCCAAGTTTTTCGCCAACTAACTTGAGAAAATCTGGAGCAATACCGTTGTAATGGTCAGTTTTGTCCCTGAACTCAAATGGTACATAATCAGGATCAGGGGCATGACTAAGCACAGGATGAGCCTTGAGCCAAGCTATTTCTTCACTGGAGAGCTTAATTCGACCACTGGTTCCACTTGCAGATGTTGCCAGCACAAGAAGAGACACAGCAGCTAATAACCAGGCAGCGGACAAGAAGCAAAATTTTCTTCTTACATTGGCTTTACGCATTCAGAACATCCTCCAACAATCCCATGAAACAAAAAAGGCCCATACGCCACATCTCTTGGTATCATGTTCGAGCCTTTATCAGTCTCATGAGAGTCTTTTCCTGGAGGTTCATATTCACAGGGAGTCTATTTTAGCCAAAAAAGGATTGTACATCAATCCGCCATGTTTTCTACTCAGAATTATCACGCCAATCGTGGTTCGTTTTCAATTCATGTTTTCTTGCATTAAGGTTCTGTCTCATATCACCCACATCTTGTCAAGATTAAAGCATCTAAACAGATTAAAGCATCTAAACATATCGGATTTTGGGTATTGACATTAGTATTCATTTTGTGTTATATAAAATTAGAGGAGATTTAATAAGTTGATACTTTCCTTCAGCAGAACATGATGAGAGAAAATCCGAGTGGTGAAGTGTCAAGATTTGTAATCGAGACGAGAAAATAAGTGGTTTTAAAGGAGGAAACCATACAAGAAAAAAGCAGGAGTTTTCTATCAAGAAACAGTTATCCGCTGCCCTGGATTTCCAGGAAAATTATTTACGGGTTATTGAGAGGCAATTGGTCAGTTACTCCATCTGAATGACATTACGGATGGATTTAGGAATGAAAGGCCTCCGGGTCGTAGAGGCGAGCCTACGCCTCGTAGAGAGGTTTGAGTTTTTCAAAAAAAGGAGGTGGTATACGGTCATAAATTCCATTATGAATATCCTTTTTGGCATGCATCTTTTGCATTTTCAAGCTTTTCAATAAAAAACCGGGTCGCATGGATGCAAGTAAGAAAGTGTGCTAATTGAGCTCAGACTCAAATCATAGGAGGGAAGTCATGAATTCATTATGGGTATTAGTATTTTGGGCAATAGTTGTTTTTTTTGGCTACTGGGTATATGCCAAGTGGGCTGAAAAAAAAGCTTTTGAGGTCAATCCGGATAGGGCAACGCCAGCAAAGATGTATATGGATGGCGTTGACTTCATGCCTACAAACAAGAATGTATTATTCGGATTTCAACTTAACTCTATAGCCGGTGCTGCACCGATCATAGGTCCCATAGTGGCCCTTCAATGGGGCTGGGTACCAGCAGTGCTCTGGTTGGGCTTTGGCGTCTTTTTTATAGGATGGCTGCAAGACTACTCAAGTGCTATGATTTCTATAAGAAACGACGGAGATACCTTTGGAGCACTTGGCTATAAATTGATATCACCCAGAGCGAGAAAAATACTCCTTACCTTCATCTATTTTTACCTGCTTCTAATAGCAACAGCATTTGGTCATGTAATCACAAGTGGTGTAAGCGGAAATCCAGCCCTCCCCTTTCCTTTGCTGGTTATCATTGCCGTAGCCTTTTTTGTAGGGCATATGATCTATAAGGCTAAGGTAAACATAATTACGACTACTATCATTGCTATCGTTGCGATCTTTGTTGCAATCTGGTTAGGTACCGTTTGGAACATTAAGCTCTCCTATACCACCGTACTTATATGTGTTTTTATATTTGGTTATTTTAGCTCAATTCTGCCAGTATGGCGTTTCATCCAGCCGTATAACTATTCCTCGGTATATGTTGTATATTTTGGCATCATAGCAGGGATTATAGGAATTATTATAGGTCACAAACCCATGACCCTACCAGCCTTTACAAACTGGGATATAGGCGTGGGACCGCTATGGCCTCTTCTTTTTGTTACAATTGCCTGCGGTGCTATCTCCGGGTGGCACAGTCTTGTATCAAGTACCGCCACATCACGCCAGATTGAAAACGAGCTGGACGTTAGACCAGTAACAGCAGGGGCTATGTTTGCGGAGTTTACTATAGCAATTATTGCCGTTATTGTATGTGCTACCGCATTTGCCGATTCAGTTGCCTATATTGCCCAGGTCAAAAATCCTGCAGGGATCTTTGTTGGTGGCCTTGGAGGGGCGATCACTGCCATTGGGCTTCCAGTATCTTATGCCAAGGCCCTGGCAGGGATGATGATCATCGTACTGGCCCTTACTATTATAAACCTGGTGTTCCGTTTCATGAAGGTTGCAACGGCCGAGCTTCTCGGCGACGCAATAGGCATTGCAAAGAATCCACACATTGCAACCATTGTGGCCCTCATTATTACCTTCGTCTTGGTTAAAACAGGAACATGGCTTTATGTATGGGTACTTTTTGGCGGCGCAAATCAGTTGATGGCATCCTTTGCTCTTCTCCTTGCAACCCTGTTCTTGGTGCAGAAGTCTAAAAACTATAAGATCGCCATATACCCGATGTTTTTCATGTATGCCACAACCATTTGTGCCTTGTTTTACACTTCCTTTTTCAAGTTGATACCGGCTGCATTTGCAGGCAAAAAGGTATTTGGAAATCTCTTTGCTGCGGCAGTGGCCATTCTGCTTATAATCTTAGCCATAATTCTTGCTTATGATGGCTGGAAGGCATTTAAGAGACATAAAGCAGGCGCATCGGCAGCGCCGGTTGAGGCAGAAGAGGCAACTGCCTAAAATAAGGATTCATGAAGCCTTAAAAAGGGTACATCGCCCAGAAAAGACTATGTCGAACCGGGGGGATGTGCCCTTTACCTTTATTTTATGATAAAGTGGTGTATGGTTAAGATAAAAAAAATAGGAGACTATTTAAGAGGCTTTCTCCTTTATGGCCTTATTGATGGGGCATACACAGAAAAGCGTTACCTTGATGAACTGTTTATGTTAGGAATGTTTGGCAGATTAATCGGGTTTCCTGGACTTTTTAACTATTACTATCTGAGGCTTACGCCTTACTGTGTTAAGGGGCTGTATCCCTGGAAACGGAAGTTATTAAGGGAAAAGGATTTTTTTGATCATATCAAGGATTAATTATTTTTTAAATTTTAGGAAGAGTTAACTATGACAGAAAAAGAAAAGAAAAAAAGGAAGTCTGGTGATTTTATAGGATTTTTTAGAGATTTTACCTATGGCATGGCGACACATGGAATGACAAGGCACGCGCTAAAGACACGATCCAGCATGGAGCATCTGTTTATCCTTATTACCATGGGTGATATGCTTGGCATCCCAATACTTCCCCCTTACTATTCACTCCGCCTCCTGCCACACGTGGTCCCTCAGATCACTACGTGGAAGCGTAGAATGCTGAGGGAAAAGGATTTTATGGACAACATGTATTAATTCTTTAACGCATATTACTTTATTGTTTTTCTAAATAACGATTGACAGAGCCAATTTTGCATAGGCTTTCATCAGTAAAAAAAGGAGGAGTTATGTCTCTTGCTGATGTCTTTGAAAAATATCCTAAAAGACAATATATCATGTACGGAGGAAAGGGCGGACTTGGCAAAACCACATTTTCGGCGGCAACAGCCTACTACCTGGCAAAGAAGGGGAAAAAGGTGCTCGTCTTCTCTGTTGACCCACAGGCATCACTTAGTGATATCTTTGAGAAGGACATCTTTGGTAAGGGAAACATTGAGATTATGCCAAACCTGTTTGCCTGCGAAATTGATGCGGATCGGAGGGTTCATGATTACCAGGAAGAGATACGCCAGAAGATTATCTCAATGTATGGTATGAAAAATATCCCTGAAGAAATAGACAGCTATATAAAGGCCTCATCAGCAGAACCTGCCATGGAGGAAAGCGCCATCTTCGATGCTGTGGTTGATATAGTCGTGAAAGGCGATTTTGACTATTATATTTATGACCTTGTACCACTTGGCCATGCCCTTTATTATTTGAGTATGGCAGCCGTCTATGACGCCTGGCTGGAAAAAATAACGGGCCTGAGAGAACAGATGCACGAATACGATAAAGCTATTTCGATTATGAAACGGGAGGAGGACATCGAAACAGATGAGATATACAATGAATTGATGTATATAAAGGAGCGTATAGGAGAGTCTTCCAAGATAATGACAGACACTGAGAAGACCGCATTTTTCTTTGTGATTAACCCCGAGGAAATGACAATAGTAGATACTGAAAAGGCTGGCCAACTCTTTTCCAAATATAACGTCCCGCTTGCAGGATATGTCGTTAATCGCGTTATTAACAGGGATTTGCTGAATGAAAACATCCCGGCATACCTAAAAAACAGGATTGAGATGCAGGCAGATGCCCTGGAAATGATAGATAAAAAATTTGGTTCCTCGGTCCTTTTAAGAGTGCCTGAGTTCGATTCCGAGATAAAAGGACTTAATACAATTAAAGAACTTGCAGAAGTGATGTTTGAGGAGTAATTGTCATGAAAAGCACAATGGATGTTTTTTTCAAAGAACACCCTCAGATGCGGTATATCTACTTTGGTGGAAAAGGTGGAGTTGGTAAGACAGTTGTGGCAGCTGCAGTAGCACTCTGGATGGCTAAGCAAGGGAAAAAGACACTCCTTGCATCCACAAACCCAGTGCACAGCCTTTCAAACCTTTTTAAGCTTGATGTGTTTGGAAAGGCTGTATTGATACCAGGGACTGACAACCTTTATGTACAAGAAATAGACACAAAGGAAACCATTGAAAAATCAAAGACAGAGATCAAAGAAAAAATAGGTTGGTTTCTCAAATTTGCCGATATTCCCACCAAAGCCGAGGGTTTTATCGAGTCTGCCACCATGAACCCAGCCTTTGAAGAATCGGCAATGTTCGAAAACATGATAAATATCATATTTGAAGACGCCTTTGAGTTTTATGTCTTTGATACAGCACCCACAGCAAATGCCAGAAGGCTTCTTGGTATGTCTAAGGTCTATACGCTCTGGATAGATAAGATGATGAAAAGCCGGGATGAGGCGAAAAGCATGCGGCTAAGCCTTTCCTTTAGAAAAAAGAAGGTCGAGGAAGAAGAAGACCCCCTCCTTGATTATCTTACGACCTTCCGGGAACGAATTGATCAAATGCGCGCCATCCTGACCGACGAACAGAAAAGCGCCTTCTTTTTTGTTACTCTTCTTGAATCCCTGCCCATTGCAGTAATTCGCCGCTTTATTGGATGGTTTGAGGACTTTGGGATACCTATAGGTGGAATAATTGTCAACCAGGCTATCGACAAATCTGAGATTGGAGAAGATCCTGCAGAATTTATATTAAACCGCGTTAAAATGCAGGATCGTTATCGGGAGGAGGTCAATAAGTCTTTTGAAAACCTGTGCGGGGAGATACCACTATTTGAAAAAGAGGTAAGGGGCACAGAGATGATAGCAAGGGTAACAGATGCCCTTTTTCCTATTCCATGAACAATATTTTCATTGACTAAACATCATTATGGATACGTTCATCAATCAGGGCCTCAACTTCCTTGGGATCCCATCCTATGTACATGTGCTTTTGATCAACGATAAAAGCAGGAAACCTGAGAGAGAGAAAGAAGGGGTTAAATCTACTCTTGGTGACTCTTGCTAAAATCTATCAAAGGTCAAACATAGATTTGACCGTATGCCGTTATCGGCGATTGATCTAGCGGGTTTAAGTCCCGTCGAAGGAGTTGTCCGTATGCCTTTGTAGCACTGGGAGGTGGCGTCTGAGCAATCAGGGGTCGTAAGTTTTCCATGGGCGAAGCCGCAGGCCTTAGCGCAAGCGAACCTATGAGTAGCCTTGGCGTGAAGAACATCGGAAAGCCGTATACGGGAAAACCGTACGTACGGTTTGATGAGGGAGGGCTGGCGAAGGATTCTATGGATTGGCTATTGAGGCACCGCCAAACGAAAGGGGCGGAAACGGATAGGCCGATTCCTACGGAGACAGGAACCTGCCCTCTACTCTACCCAATCTTCCGCACATAAACTACCTTTTTCTTTATAACAGGAAGCCTGAGCAATGGCTAATGGAATCATTAATATCGACAGCATTAAGACTGCACTGATTAATGACGAATTTATCTTTTTCTATCAACCGAAGGTTTCTTTTATTTCTGGAAATATTGTTGGAGCGGAAGCTCTCATTAGATGGAAGCGTAACAATGACACCATTATCCCGCCGGGTGATTTCATCCCTTTAGCTGAGTCCACAGGCTTTATTACAGAAATTACCATATCAATGTTCCCAAAACTTGTAAATGACTTACAAAGACTTCGGCCCTTGTCAGATACCTTTCAGCTTGCTTTCAATATCTCAGGCAAGGACTTGAAATCGAATCGTCTCTTATTGTTATTAAGAGAGGCTATCTCAACTGGTTTGGTTAATAGGTCGGAGATCGAGTTTGAGATCACGGAAAGTGCGACAATCCAAGAGGGAGAACAAATAAGGAAAACGCTTACTGGACTGGTTACCTCGGGGGCAACCATTGCTATGGATGATTTTGGCACCGGATATTCGTCTCTGGATGTTCTTTCCCGCCTTCCATTCAACAAAATAAAGATTGATCAGGGTTTGGTAAAGAGATTTCAAATATCGGGCAAGAACGATATGGTTTTAAGAGGAAACATTGCCTTGGCCAGTTTTTTGGGGACCACAACTGTGGTAGAAGGAATTGAAACAGAGCATATGTATTATTCCATGCAGCAAAGCGGGTGTCATGAGTGTCAGGGTTACTATATATGCCATCCTCTACCGTTAGATGATATGATAGATTTGATTGGGCGTAATCCAAAATGGCCTGAAAGTTCTACCGGCCTTTTGAAAATGGCTATCTTTGCACACTCATGGCATCAGAAACTCCTTTACGACTGGTTTTTTTGCCCCGACAAAGACAATAAGCCGTCCCAAATAGAGGCGGAGCGTCTTAGAATTGATGACAACCTTTGCATGTTTGGGAAATGGGCTTATGAAAATAGACAATATTATGGTGGGTATGAGCATTTTAATACCCTAATGAATATACATAAAGAGCTGCATGAGATATACAACCAGACAATAGATGCAATGGTTAATGGAGCAAGTCAAATGACCATTAGTAAATTTCTTCACCGTATCAATGGGTTATCCTGTAAGTTCACAGAACTATCCATGAAATTTATGCAGTGTATCCTTATGGAAAAAGGGCTCTAAATATCTCAGTATCTTTGTGAGAGGTGATATCATGGAACTAAAAGGTAGCAAGACTTTTGAGGAGTTAAAGAAGCTTTTTGCGGCTGAATGCCAAGCCAGACTTCGCTATCTCTACTTTGCTGCTCAGGCAGATATAGAAGGAAATAGTGATGCTGCTAGTGTTTTTCGCTCCATTGCAGATGGAGAATTGGGCCACGCCCATGGTCATCTGGAATTTATAGAGAGAGTCGCTGATCCCGTGACAGAAAAGCCAATCGGTTCCACTGTTGACAATCTCAGGGCGGCCATGGCAGGTGAAGCACGTGAATATTCGGAACTCTATCCGCGTGCAACAAAAATAGCTCACGAAGAAGGTTTTGATGAAATTGCAAAATGGTTTGAGTTTGTGAAGAAGGCGGAGCAATCACATGAAAGTCGGTTTCAAAAGGAACTAGAGAAAATTGAAGAATAGTGGCCCCTTTAGTGATATAAAGCTATAAATCAGAATGGCCTAATGCGCTCAACCGGACCGCCAACAGCGAGGCGGTTTTTGAGTCTCCTTGCTTTCCATAACGCTTTGTATTTTTGCGAAGGCCTGTGATCTGCATTGTTGGCGGCAGGTTAGCTTGGGCGTTGAATCTGTAGAAAAAGTATTTTTAGGGCATTTTTGTAAAATTAGAGCTAAATAAAATCAATAGGTTACAACCGTTAGTAATAGCCTTTTATAGTCATTTTGGACTTTTTCTACAGACTCGTTGGGCCGCTCGTTGGTTTTAAAGATAAAGCGTTGGTGGTGTTGATATACCTGCATCAGGGTAGAGATTCTATCAATGTCTAAAGGCTTGTAAAAACAAATAGATCGTCAACCCAATAATCATAGGAGGCTTGAAATGAATCCTCAGACAAAATCCGACGTGGAATTTTTTACTTCCGATCATATGAAAGGCCTGCCATTTTCTGAAGCAGTACGTGTAGGTAAGATGCTATACCTGTCTGGGATGATTGGAGCAGACAGTTCTATGAAGTTAGCTCCCGGTGGAATCGAAGCTGAGACGAGACAAGCGATGGAGAACATTAAAGCCACATTGGAACGATACGGTTCTTCACTCGAGCATGTCATCAAAGTCACGGTAATGATGGCTAATATGAGTGAGTGGGCAGAGATGAACAAGGTCTACGTAACCTACTTTACTAAAAACCTGCCCGCGCGCAGTGCCTTTGGAGCCAATGGGCTAGCCTTTGGCGCACGAGTGGAAATTGAATGCATAGCTGTTCTTCAATAGAACTACAGTTTTAAGGCGCAGCCCAACCTGGCGCTGGTGGGGACGGCGAGTAAAGGGGTCAAATCTTTGGATGACTCATGGAGCATTTTAATATATTAGAAAGTTATGTCTATACCATTAAAAATACAATATCCAGATGCATGGTATCATGTTATGAATCGTGGTAGGTAAGTGAAAATGTGGTCGAGTCTACTCTTGGCTAATATGTCCCTCAAGTTTTCAACGCGTTTGCTAATATTTGTCTAATTAAAGTTGCGGAAGGTGACGGTCAATGAAGGTTCGAATTGCGACGGGGTATTCAGGAGTGAGGCTGGAGCTACTGTGATTCGCTCCCTTGCCCACAAAGAATTCCGCTATTGATGCAGGAAAGCTATCTCTCAACTTACGGGCATAATCCAGAGGAAAACTATAATCTTTCTCCCCGTGAATAATGAGGACCGGGATGTCGATTTTGGGTGCAAGTCTGATTGGGCTGATCTTGTCCATCCTGAAATTGTATAATATGTCCATCCAGAGAACTACCATGGGGGCGAATAAGGGTCCTAAGAGTCGGTTTTGGATACGATAGAGTCTTCGCAGGGCCTCCTTGGTTCGGGCATAGCATGATTCAAGAAATAGGAGCTTTATCTTGCCAGGATTTCGACAGGCAACAATTATTGCTCCTGCAGCGCCTATTGAGTGGCCGTACAGCAGAACTGGTTCATCTATCCATTTTAATACTGCCTCTATATCCTCGGCAAATCTTAAGGCATTCATAAAACGGTGACGTGTGGACCCACCGTGATCGCGGGCACTGTGTATGACTACAGTAAATCCCATTTCCCCAAATAATCTGGCCCTTAAGACCATACGGTCCCTGTTTCGGCTCCAGCCGTGAGCCAGTACAATAATTCCCCTTGATTGACCTTCAGGTTCTATCCGCCAGACCTCCAACATGCCTTCATCAACCGTGGGGATTTTAGTGTCAATGACACGCCCCCAATCAGGCACATCTTTTACCGGCCTTCGAGGGATTTGGTGAACCAAATATGTTAGATAGAGTGAAAGCAGTAGATAGACAATAAAAACAGCGATGATCAAATATGGCCACATGTTTTTCCTCTTTGAAGAATTGGGGCGCCCAGAATTGATTTGTTATCTAATTAAACGGGTGTTCCTTGTCAATTCAATATAAGCGGAATTTATCGAATAAGTAATTAACTCTGAAGATCTCGGAAAAGGCAAGTTGAGGGGATAAATGATGTTTGTTTTTGATTTTATTCTTGATTTTTTGATTCTATTATGCCAAAATAAGATTAGTTAGCATTCAAATTGAAGCATCCCTCATTGAGGAACCGAATATAACTAATCAGATAGGTTTTAACTGAATGGAACAAGTCCTACTCTTAAATATCACCTATGAGCCCTTAAAGATCATCAATTGGAAAAGGGCAATTACCTTACTCTTTTTGGAAAAGGTCGAGGTACTTGAGGAGTATAGTCAAGAAATCCATTCAGTCAGTTTTACTATTAAACTGCCTTCGGTGGTCCGACTTCTCAGAATGGTGAAAAAACCAAAGACACCGGTCAGGTTTTCAAGACAGAACATCTATGCAAGAGATAAATATCAGTGCCAATACTGCGGGAGCCGATTCCCTACCGAGGAACTCACCTATGATCATGTCATACCCAAATCTTTAGGCGGTAAGACCAGATGGGAAAATATTGTTACCTGTTGTATAAAATGTAACAGGAGGAAAGGCGGTCGAACCAATAAAGAAGCGGGTATGAAGATCATCCGCAAGCCTTCCCGTCCCACATGGCTCCCGGCCTTGAGGATTACTATAGGCTTCAGAGAGGTTCCGCATTCTTGGCGTGATTATTTATATTGGAATGTGGAGCTTATTGAATAGGGGCGGTAATACCATTTTTTTAAGCAAGAAGTATGATCATTTAATGGCTGCCGCGATCTTTTCCGCGGTCTGTTTGATGGCCTCCATATTTCCTTGTTTGAGTTCCCAGTTTGTCACAGGAAGTTCAGGCTCCCCACTTAAGCGCGGGATAAGGTGAAGGTGATAATGCATGACGACCTGATTTGCACCTTTACCGTTTAATTGGAGGCAGGCCACGCCTGTTGGATTTAGGGCGTATTTAATAGCTTGAATAATCTTTTGAGAAGCCAAGTGGACTGCTGTCAGGTCTTCACCCGGAATTTCCCACAGGTTTTTTGCATGTTTTTTGGGAATAACAAGGGTATGCCCGGCTGAGATTGGGTTTATGTCTTCAAAGGCAAAGACCTTATCATTCTCATATACCTTGAAGGTAGGGATTTCGCCCTTGATAATCTTACAAAAAATGCAGTCTTCCATTGTTTCCTCCTTTTTCATCGCATCATAAAATCATCCGCTTTTGTAACTGGTTAACCCTTTGGAAATCAGTCAAAAATGGCATTGGCATATGTTACAGGGTCATGGGGTTATCTTTTAAGAAAGTCGTCCCTCCTATGACTGGATCAAAAACCCCTGGGTCTTAACAATGGATCAGGTACAGAAAGGCAGAGCATGGGGCTCTCTTTTCAGAAAACGAAAAACTGGTTGCTGG
>CAYRFN010000038.1:0-29454 GCA_964423495.1 uncultured Desulfobacteraceae bacterium | reverse complement strand
ACAGGGCCTCTCTATATTATCTCGGGCGGGACGATGGATAAAACGCTATTCGTTGGACAGTAAAGAACTTGCTGATTGTCCAATCCCTGTTTTCTTTTTCTTTTTTCTCCATGGCATGTTATAAAAACCGGCAGAACTGAAACATCCAATATGTTTGTAGGACGTTATGATCCATTTAAGATCAATAATCTACGGAAGGAGGTAGGAAATGAAAGGACTAAAAATAGTACTATGGGTGTGTGCCGTGGGCTGTCTCTTGGGTTTTGTCTTTGGTGCTCTGCCTTGGAAGGCAATAACTGGTTGGTTTGAATTTTTTGGTTTACAGCCACCTATCGCCAACCCTATTACTGCTTATCTTTTACGTCTATGTATGGCTACCTTTGGATTCATTGGTATTTTCTTTGTAATTCTTGCACGAAATCCCCTAAAATATGGAGGGATGCTTCCTTTTGCGGGCGTTTGTATTCTGTTCCTGGGCCTTTTCTCACTTGTGGGTGGTATACGGTATGGATTTCCTGTTTATACCTATGCAGGTGACGTCATTTTTTGTGCAGTAATAGGAGTGCTTATCTTTGTTTTTCGTAAAAAAGCAATGCAGAGCGATAGCAGCTAACAAAGATACCTGAAACAGTTAGCCAGCGATTATTGTAGAGTGATTGAGACTCTACAAAGAATCCAACGGACTGAGAACAGTTGATATGACTTTCTCCGTTACATGTGTATAAATTTCAGTGGGTTTTTCACTCGCATAGCCAACTAGTTCCTGTACAACACCGATATTAACGCACAGAATAGTCGCACAATCAGGCATGTTTACAATTCATCCAGAACCAGATAAACCTTTTGAGCCTGTAGAAATGGTAAAAATACACATATTGAATTCAGCTAGGTAGGTGGAAAAAACTTCACTATGAATATAGAAAAGGCTGTTAAGGCGACAATAAAACTCAGGCCAAATGTTGTAATTCCCATGCATCGATTTGAGTCGGACCTGCAGGAGTTCCAGAAGAAGGTCGAAAGTGCAACCAATTCCGAGGTAGCACCTCTGGAAGTCGGCGAGGTGTACGAGTTGAACTAAAAACAGCTAACATTTAAATAAGGAAGTGAAAGGATAAGCAATGAAGGTAATGGTCACTGGCAATATTTCCCCGGAAGTCATGGCTCTCATCAAGGAAGAACATCAAGTGGAGGCTAATACAGAAGATAAGCCTATGGAAAGAGACAGGCTCCTTCAGAGTGTAGGCGACAAAGACGGCCTCCTTTGTATGATCACGGATAAAATAGATGAGGAGCTTTTGGATCGAGCACCTCAACTGAAGATGATCGCCAACTATGGTGTAGGTTTTAACAACATCGATATCAGGGTGGCTACAAACAGAGGTATTCCCGTCTCAAACACACCGGGAGTTCTAACGGATGCAACCGCGGATCTTACATTCGCATTGATTTTGGCAATTGCCAGGAGGGTTGTGGAAGGCGACAGGAGGACCCGTGAGGGGAAATTCCGGTTCTGGGCACCCTCGCTTTTTCTGGGCGGAGAAGTCTCTGGAAAGATCTTAGGAATTGTCGGCCTGGGACGTATTGGAAAGGCCGTAGCTCGAAGGGCAAGCGGATTTGATATGAAGATATTTTACCATAACCGCCATCAACTGGAACAGTCCGAAGAAAAGGATTTAAATGCTGCTTATGTGAGCCTGGAAACGTTGATAACGGAATCCGATTTTATATCTCTCCATGTACCGCTTTCTGAGCAAACTCATCACCTGATCGGTCGGGAAGAGCTGAATCGGATGAAACCGACTGCTTACCTGATCAACACATCACGGGGCCCGGTAGTGGATGAACAGGCACTGCTTGATGCCCTGCAAAAAAAAGAAATAGCAGGAGCCGGTTTGGATGTCTATGAAAACGAACCAAAGCTAATACCGGGAATCAAGGCCCTGGATAAGGTTATCCTCCTGCCTCATGTGGGAAGCGCCACAGTAGAGACAAGAAAGAAAATGGCCATGCTTGCCGCCAGAAACCTCCTTGCAGGCCTGCGAGGAGAGATCCCTCCTAATTGTTTGAACTGTGAAACCATCTCGACGAGGCGGGAGAAGATATAAATCATTCAATAAAGATCTTGATGATAGACTTGCTCGAATCTTATAGAAATTGCCGTCTTTGCCCGCGTTCCTGTGGTGTGAATAGGGTGGATAGTAATAGGAATGCGCAGATTGGGTTTTGCGGAGAAACAGACAAGCTCAAGGTGGCCTATTTGGGCCCTCATTTTGGTGAGGAACCGCCAATTTCTGGAAACAATGGCTCTGGAACGATTTTTTTTACAGGGTGTTCTCTTAGATGTTCTTTTTGCCAGAATTACCAAATTTCACATCAAGGCATAGGTGAAACACTTGGACTGGAAAAATTGCTTGAAAAGATAGAAACCATGATTCAATCCCATCATGTCCATAATATAAATTTCGTCACACCTGATCATTTTTTTCCACATGTCTTCAGTCTGGTTTTTCTTTTACGAAAAGACGGCTTTGATCTTCCTGTTATCTATAATCTTTCAGGGTATCAGGCCGTAGAAGTATTAAAGAATGCTGAGGACTACGTTGACATTTACCTTCCCGACTTCAAATACTCGGATTCATCTTTGGCCGCAACGTTCTCAAAATGCAAGGATTATCCTCGAGTAGCACTTGAGGCAATTGCAGAAATGGTCAGGCAAAAGGGTTTTCTTGTTGGTAAATCAACGGACAAAGGCCTTACCCAAAAAGGTGTTCTTGTCAGGCACATGATTCTTCCTGGTAAGGTGAAAAACTCAATAGACGCTTTGACCAGCGTTTTTGCAGAATTTGGAAGCAAATTGCCCGTGAGCCTAATGTCTCAATACCATCCTGTGCTTCAACAGAAAAATAGTAGCTTGAACCGATTTATCTCCCAAGAAGAGTTTGTTAGGGTCTATTCCCATGCCGAGGAATTAGGCTTTGAAAATCTCTTTGTTCAATTTCCCGAAAGAGACCTTAAGAGCAAGACAGCAGCCTCCCCCTTTTTACCCAATTTTCGACAGGCGGAACCCTTTGCTAAGTCCATTTATCATATACCCACAAAATTTGGACATTAATTATAAGAATTAATTATTATTATTCTTAAATAAATTAACATATAACATTTTACGTTAATATACCTTTCCAAAATTTCTCACACTATTGACATCCAGGTATGCTTATTATAAATTTCAGTAGTTTAGATGCGCATTTATTCAGTAGTCTGGCCCTCTCAATCAATCGAATTTGACCATAAGACTATGATTGTAAAATTGAATATTCTAAACATGAATGCAGGTTTTCTTTTGCAGGATAGGATAATCTCTTATTGGATTGGAAACATGGTAAAAAAGAGCTTAATGGGAGGTTGATTCATGAGCAAAATCAGAATTGCTATTGTCGGTATTGGAAACTGCGCCAGTTCGCTCATTCAAGGCATCAGATACTACTACGGCAAAGAAGAGACCGAACACATCGGGTTGATGCATTACAATTTAGGCGGTTATAAACCCCAAGATATCGAGGTTGCTGCAGCCTTTGATATAGACAAACGAAAAGTTGGCAAGGATGTTGCGGAGGCCATTTTCGCGCCTCCTAATTGTACTATGGTCTTTTGCAGAGATATACCATCCATTGGTGTTAAAGTACGCATGGGTCAGATCATGGATAGCTTTCCTGAACATATGAAAGATTATCATGAAAAATTCAGATTTGTTCTCAGTAACGAGCCAGAACCTTCAAAAGAGGATGTTGTAAGAACATTAAAGGAATCTCGAGCGGAAATGTTACTAAACTTTTTGCCTGTTGGCTCTGAAGAAGCCACTCGATTTTACGCTGACTGTGCCCTGAAGGCGGGTATCGGCTTTATTAATAACATGCCGGTTTTCATCGCCAGTGATCCTGATTGGGCAGCTCGATTTGAAGAGAGGAACCTTCCACTTATCGGGGATGACATCAAATCACAGCTTGGTGCAACCATCGTACACAGAGTATTAACAAATCTCTTCAAAAACCGGGGTGTAAAATTGGAGCGAACCTACCAGTTGAACACAGGGGGAAATACGGACTTCCTGAATATGCTTAATCGGAACCGCTTGATATCTAAGAAGAAGTCCAAAACGGAATCTGTCCAATCTCAACTCGGCGAAGAGCGATTAGATGATGAGAACATTCACATCGGCCCAAGTGATTGGGTGGCGTGGCAAAAAGACAATAAAATATGCTTTCTTCGCATGGAAGGCAGACTCTTCGGCGATGTTCCTATGAACCTGGAACTGCGTCTTTCAGTTGAGGACTCTCCCAACTCTGCAGGTGTCGCCATCGATGCCATTCGCTGCGTCAAGGTGGCGCTGGCCCGAAAAGAGGGTGGGGTTCTCTATGCTCCATCAGCCTACTTCTGCAAACACCCACCCTTCCAGTACACTGATGACGAGGCCCATCGCATGACCGAAGCCTTCATCAATAGTAATTATGATGTCACCCGATTAAAGACCGAATCCGGAAAATTAAAGATATTGGGAAGGACCTGACGGAAGCAAGGGTTAATCCTTTACGGGACCTGATTTTTCCTCAAAAGCTCATTTTTCACATATACTATTCTCTGTAGGGCCGTAAAATTAGACAGGAGAGCAAGCAGAAGGAGAGTCAACTTCATCAGAACATGGCCTATCATTGGAGTAGAACCCAGTAAAGAACCGATGATTAGGAGTGTCATCCTTTCCGGTCTTTGCATCCATCCTACCTTGCAATCGACACCCAAACTTTCAGCCCGGGCCCTTGTATAGCTTACCAAAAATGAACCGGCAATAGCCAAGATAATAAAGAGGACAGCTAAAGGACTTTGAAAATCGGTTGCCTTATAAACGCCACCTACCATGAATAACGACCCTCCAGAATAGTACCAGGCAAGTCCCATGAAAACAAAAATTTCTCCGAATCTATCCAGAGTACTGTCAAAAAAAGATCCAAATTGGGAGTCCTTTCCTGTTTGTCGGGCTAATTGTCCGTCTAACACATCACAGGTTCCGGCAAAGGCCACCAACCAACCTCCCCAGAAAAAAGATCCGGTGCTGTAAACCAGACCTGCCACCACGCTCAAGATCAATCCGAACAGAGATAAAATGTTGGGGTGTACCCCCAATCGTGCCAAAATATTTCCGGCTGGCGTGACGACACTAAGATATCTTTCCCTGTTTTTATCACTCAAAAAAACAAATTTAGCCATTTGAATGTCCAGATCTTTCCAGAAACACTATCGATTGATTAATGGTTTGACGTCACGATTATTTTGTTAAAATATTATCAGTGGTATCAATATTTGTCAAAGGCGAACATTCTCGTACTAACTTCGCTTGTTGACATAAAAAATAGGTTTTGTTAAAGAAATTTTATTCTTCAAATCTATATGTTACACATCTTGATTTAATGCAAAAAGACTACACATTTTTAGCTCCATAGTGAAGGCCTTTCGCTTCATAAGGACCTTTATCTTGTCAAAATACCCTATGCGGAAGCACGAGGATTGTATACAAAATATAATTCAACTTTTCTACATAATTTCTATGCCCCGTGTGGAATCTAATAAAGTTTACCCCGTTAACGGATTCACGAGATGAAAATAGCTTACATAGACTGCTTTTCTGGTATTAGTGGTGATATGTTCCTTGGTGCCTTGCTGGATGCGGGACTTTCCTTTGAAGAACTGAAACTGTGTCTTCAAACTCTTCCACTCGATGGTTACAGCCTTGAGACAAAGCGGGAAGCGCGAAACCAGATTTTCGGCACACGCCTTACCGTAAAATTAGAAGGAAAAGAGCAGGTCCCAAGAAATTTGAAGACTATTCGAGAGATAATAGAGCATGGGAACCTGAGCAGGAAGGTCAAGGATAAAAGTATCGAGATATTTGAAGATTTGGCAAATGTCGAAGGAAAGATCCATAACCGCCCGACAGAGGAAATACACTTCCACGAAATTGGCGCTGTTGATTCTATCATTGATATCGTGGGAACCGTATATGGTATCGAATGTATGGGAATTCGGGCGCTGTCTATTTCCCCCCTCCCTCTTGGGTCAGGTTTTGTAGAGACTGGGCATGGAAGAATCCCTATTCCAGCACCTGCTACCCTTGCCCTTTTAGAAGGCGTTCCTATTTTTGACTCAGGTGTCGAGCACGAAATGGTTACTCCGACCGGAGCTGCTCTTGTAAAAAGGCTTGTTAGTTCCTTCGGGGCAATACCTTCCATGGTTGTGCGAAAAGTTGGGTATGGGGTGGGTAAGAGAGATCTGCCTGACAGACCAAACCTGATTCGAATCCTTATTGGGGATGAGAATTCCGAACAGGATGTGGATACCGTGGTGATTCTTGAGACCAATCTGGATGATACAAGCCCGGAATACTTAGGATATCTTATGGATCGACTGTTTGATGCTGGTGCTCTGGATGTGATTTTTTGTCCCGTTCAGATGAAGAAAAACCGGCCTGGTACCCAGATACAGGTCATGGGTCAGCCTGATCAAAGGGATGCTTTCATAGAGATCCTATTCAGGGAGAGCCCTACCTTGGGCATTCGATTCCGTTACAGCCAAAGAAAGCTGCTTAAACGTACTTCGACAGAGGTTGACAGTCCCTGGGGAAAAATCATAGTCAAAAAGGTCTTGGATAGAGATGGATTACCTTTCTTTTTACCCGAATATGAGGCATGCAAGGAGATTGCATTGAAAAATAATCGTCCTCTGAGGGAGATCTTTTACTGGGTCATGAGTTTGAATAGGCCAAGATAATCTTTTATGAAAACTCCCTGTTTGAGATTTACCCAAAGGAACCAATTCTTGCTTGATGTCAAAATTCCAATCTGATAATTTATATTTTATAAAGAAGTTCAGACAATCTAATTTTTTTGGAAAAATTGTATTAGTCCTGTCCACCTGGTTTGGTGCTGGCCTTATGCCGGTCGCGCCCGGATCCTTTGGGACCCTGGCTTCTTTTCCTCTCATCCTCCTATTGGATAATCTTGGGACAATTTACAGGGGATTGTCTCTTGTCATAGCTATTGCAGTTGCTATTTGGGCTTCAGGTCGCCACCAGGAGCTACTGGGACAAAATGATCCACAAGAGATTGTGATCGATGAAGTCGCAGGGTTTCTTCTGACAATGCTTTTTCTGCCTCGTTCTTGGCTGGCTATTTGTTTAGGATTTACCTTTTTCCGGATTTTCGATATCTTAAAGCCATACCCCATCAAACAGGTGGAAAAGATCAGGGGCGGGTTCGGGGTTGTTTTCGATGACTTGGTAGCAGGTTTATACGCCTATGCAGGTGTGAGGATAATTCTATTAATATGTTGAATGCTGGCAGTTTACAAAATGAATAGTGAAATCATAACCATAGGCAATGAACTTACTTCAGGCAGAACCCTTGATTTGAATTCATGGTATGCTGCAGGGAGACTTATAGCCTTAGGACTTCGTGTTACACGAATTACAACAGTAGGAGATGATTATGAAATGGTCTCTGAGGCACTGACAAAGGCTATAGATACGTCACATTTTGTTATTATTACCGGCGGGCTCGGTTGTACGGATGATGATATAACCAATGAAATAGTAGCTAAAGCCCTAAAAAGACCACTTACTTTAAACAAACTGATGTTCAAACAAATCAAAAGTAATGCTGAAGCCAGGCAAATCGATTTATCACCATCCCTTGAGAAGATGGCGTGGATTCCTGAAGGTTCGATAATGTTGAATCCTCAAGGTACTTCATGTGGCTTTTGCCTCATAGAAAAAGATGTCCGTCTTTATTTCCTTCCTGGAGTGCCGGATCAAATGCGCCTTATGATGGATAAGTATGTCCTTCCTGAGATCTTGAGCCTCAACAAGACACTTCCTGTTATGAAACAACGCATTTTAAAATTATACGGGCTTGATGAGCCAAGCATTACCGAAACTCTAAAAAAACTCAAAGGGAAAACCGGGGACATCATTTTGGGATTTTATCCCCATTTTCCTGAAAACCATATAACTATAGGCCTGCGGGGCAATGATGATCCGACATTTACCAAAGAATTTAGCAGGATTGAAAAGGAGATAAGATACCTTTTTGGTCCCCACATCTTTGCCACTGACAATCAAACTATGGAAGAGGTAGTAGGCCAGATACTCATGGTCAAGGATCTGACCCTTTCAGTTGCGGAATCATGTACAGGAGGACTGATCAGTCATATGCTAACAAATATATCCGGCAGCTCAAAATATTTTCATGGTGGGGCCATTGTATATAGTAATGAATCCAAGGTGGATCTGCTTCATGTCTCTCCAAAGACCCTTGAAAATCATGGGGCGGTGAGTGATAAAACGGTACGAGAGATGGCCAGTGGCATAAGAAAACATATAAATGCGGATTTAGGTCTGGCTGTCACAGGAATTGCTGGTCCGGACGGTGGTACAAAAGAAAAGCCTGTGGGAACGGTCCACGTCGGGCTGGCCGCGGGAGACAATATCTTTTCGGGAAAATATCGCTTCTGGGGAAGTCGGGAGCAAGTCAAGTCAAACAGCGCAATGATGGCATTAGATTCGGTCAGGAGGTACCTCAATGGAGATCCGTTCCTTCCTGGCATTTGAGTTGCCACAGGAAATCAAAAGAGTCCTTTTTCATGTTTCCGAGGAGGTAAGAAATTTTCCCTTGGATGTGCGATGGGTTAAGCCAAGCAACATACACCTCACTATTGTTTTCATGGGAAATATTATTTTGGAACATCTCGAAGGGATAAGTGAGGCAGTCGAAAAACCTTGCATGAGGTATGGTCCATTCAATATCTCATTGAAAGGTTTGGGGGTCTTTTCTAACAGACGTAATCCAAGGGTCCTGTGGATCGGTCTGGAAGGGGATACTGAGAGGATGAATTATTTTAGGGATGCATTACAGAAGAGCTTGAAATCTTTTAGGGAAGGGGCGGGGGAGCGGCGGTTTAGCCCACATCTAACCCTTGGAAGATTCCGTAAGGGTTCTAGACCTAGTGAACACCTGGACGATCTTCTATCAAGGTATCAGGACTTGGCTAGTTCGGTATGTACCCTTGAAGAATTGATTTTATTTAAAAGTGATCTAAATCCCAAGGGGGCAGCATATACCAAGCTGAACTCATGGCCCTTACTTGGAAGGCATTGAAGTAGCTATTTAGTTCTTTGAAAATAAGGCAGGTAGGGACATAGAGGTCTCTTTCAAAAAGCCACAATCATCTTTTCCATATTATATCGAACGGCACCAGGTCTTCAATAGAAATTCCCTGGAAGGTTGACTTTGTGGCAAGGGTTTTCTTTGTGCCTGCCCGGGGATTATTTTCAAGGTAATGACTTTTTAAAGTGCTAAATTGTTAAGAATTTAATAATTAGGGGATTAAAGAATTTAGGATTCACAAGAACTTCGGGTTCTTCACTTTTTTGGGAGGAGAAACAAATGGATAGAGATAAAGCAGTAGATCAGGCCATTTCCCAGATAGAGAAGCAGTTTGGTCGGGGATCTATCATGAAAATGGGAGAGCAACCGATCCTTGACATACCCGTTATCTCAACAGGATCTCTTGCATTGGACCTGGCACTAGGAACGGGGGGTGTTCCGCGAGGAAGGATAATGGAGATATTCGGGCCAGAGGCCTCTGGAAAAACCACTTTAGCACTTCATATAGCCGCTGAAGCCCAGACCAAAGGAGGCATGGTAGCTTTTGTTGACGCTGAACATGCCCTTGATACGGGTTACGCCAGAAAGCTTGGTGTAGATGTAGATAGTCTCTTGGTCTCCCAGCCCGATGCTGGCGAACAGGCCCTGGATATAGCAGAAATCCTTGTCAGAAGCGGAGCCATCGACGTCTTGGTCATCGATTCTGTTGCTGCACTCGTACCGCGGGCAGAGATTGAGGGAGAAATGGGTGATCATCACGTAGGGTTACAGGCGAGGTTGATGTCACAAGCTCTTAGAAAACTTACGGCAATTACTCATAAATCCATGACCTGTGTCATCTTTATTAATCAGATCAGGATGAAAATAGGTGTAATGTTTGGAAACCCTGAGACAACCACTGGCGGCAATGCGTTGAAATTCTATGCAACACAGCGGATGGATATCCGACGGATAGGTGCCATCAAAGAGGGCGATCAGGTCGTGGGAAATAGGACCCGAGTAAAGGTTGTAAAAAACAAAATTGCCCCCCCATTCAAGGATGCTGAGTTTGACATCATGTATGGACATGGGATTTCTAAAGAGGGTGATATTGCTGATTTGGGCGTTTCATTAGGGATTATTGAAAAAAGCGGGGCTTGGTATTCATTTGGGGGTGAGAGGATCGGACAAGGCAGACAAAACGTTAAGCACTTTTTAGCTGAAAATAGTGATATTAGGGATAAAATTGCTGGCCTCATCCTCGAAAAAACTGGACTTAAAGAGGTTATGGCAAAAAAAGGTAATAAGCAGGAGGAAAACGCAGGTAAGTAAACTCAAATAGATTATAGTTCTGAGTTTAACACTGACGGCTAAAAAGAAAGACAACTTATCTCCTTCCATGTATGAGCTATCAGCTATGAGCAAAAGAAACGGATAATACAATGGATTTCAGAGAAATTAGACACAAGTTTTTGGACTACTTCAAGAC
This sequence comes from uncultured Desulfobacteraceae bacterium, assembly GCA_964423495.1. Taxonomy (GTDB): domain Bacteria; phylum Desulfobacterota; class DSM-4660; order Desulfatiglandales; family Desulfatiglandaceae; genus CAYRFN01. The sequence goes on along the minus strand of CAYRFN010000038.1, from coordinate 18,777 downwards.
ACATGCTCATAAGATTGTAGAAAGTTCTTCCCTGATTCCTAAGGATGATCCTACGTTGCTGTTTACAAATGCGGGCATGGTACAGTTCAAAAGGTTATTTCTCGGAGAGGAAAGAAAAGACTATAGCAGAGCTGCCACTTCTCAGAAGTGCGTGCGCGCCGGAGGAAAGCACAATGATCTTGAAAATGTGGGTTACACTTCAAGACACCACACCTTTTTTGAAATGCTTGGGAACTTTTCCTTTGGGGATTACTTCAAAAAAGAAGCAATTACTTGGGCATGGGAATTGCTGACTAAAGTCTATAATCTACCAGGAGATAGGTTATATGTTTCCGTCTATGAGGCAGATGATGAAGCCTATAGAATTTGGGAAGAAAAAATTGGGATTCCCGCGGATAGAATCGTTCGTTTGGGCAAAAAAGATAATTTCTGGGCCATGGGAGACACCGGCCCTTGTGGCCCATGCTCGGAAGTTCTTATTGACCAAGGTGTCTCTATGGGATGTGGCCGCTCGGAATGTGGTCCAGGATGCGACTGTGATCGGTACTTAGAAATATGGAATCTGGTTTTCACTCAATTTAATCGGGCTATAGATGGCAAATTATCTCCTCTCCCTAAACCTAATATTGATACCGGCATGGGGCTAGAAAGATTAACGGCGGTAGTTCAAGGGGTGACTTCGAACTATGATACAGATGTTTTCAAGGACCTGATAAAACGTATCGAAGAGCTCTCCGAAAAAAGGTATGGTGAAAATGAAAGAGATGATGTGGGTTTCCGGGTAATCTCTGACCATGCCCGGACAATCGCCTTTTTGATTGGTGATGGCATCATGCCTTCAAATGAAGGTAGGGGTTATGTCTTAAGACGCATTATCCGGAGAGCCGTACGCTTCGGACATATTCTTGGCCTTAAAGATACTTTTTTGCGTCCCATCTGTACAACGGTTATTGAAATTATGGGCAAGGATTATGAGGAACTTATCCAATCAAAGGGTCTTATTGAAGGTGTTGTAAATAATGAGGAAAAACGATTTGCTGATACGCTGCATTACAGTATGAAAATACTTGATGAAGAAATTGATAGATTGAAGGCCGAAGGAAGTCACATAATCCCTGGTGAGGTAGCCTTTAAGCTTTACGATACTTATGGTTTGTCAGTTGATTTTATTGAGGACGTGGCTCGGGACGAAAACCTTATAGTCGACATGTCCAGCTATGATAAGGCTATGTCAAGACAAAGGATTCTGTCTCAAGAGTCATGGAAAGGGAGCGGCGAAGAAGAAATCCCGGATGCCTATCGCAGTATTTTGACAAGCGGGATTTTAAACCGCTTTTTGGGTTATGAAACCCTTGTTTCAAAGGCAAAAGTAATCGCAATAGTTGTGAAGGGAAAAGAAACACATTCAATAAAATCAGGTGCCCAGGCCGAAGTCGTGCTGAATCAAACGCCTTTTTATGGAGAGGCTGGGGGACAGATCGGGGATACCGGTCTTCTCCTAAATAAAAGAATGAGATTTCGTGTCACAAACACCCTTAAGATTAGCCAAGAACTCATTGTTCATAAAGGGCGCTTGGAAAGGGGAAGCCTTTCTATCGGTGACGAAGTCAAAGCACAGGTCGATGGAGATAAAAGAAAGGAGACGGCTTTAAACCACTCTGCAACTCATCTCCTTCATTCCGCCCTCCGAGAGGTACTGGGCGATCACGTAAAACAAGCAGGGTCCCTGGTCTCACCGGACAGACTTCGCTTTGACTTCAGCCATTTTACTCGAATAGATCCGGAAAAATTGACGGATATCGAAAGCATCGTCAACAAATATATCCGTGAAAACCTGATAGTTCAAACAACGGAGATGTCAAAGGAAAAGGCGTTGAAAACAGGGGCGATGGCCATTTTTGAAGAGAGATATGGTGATACTGTTAGACTTGTACGTATTGGGGATGGAGTGAGTATGGAATTGTGCGGAGGGACTCACACGGAGCGGACCGGTGATATTGGCCTTTTTAGGATTGTAAATGAAAGCGCGGTTGCGGCAAATGTGCGGCGGATCGAGGCCCTAACCGGCGAAGTAGCCTTAGAACACGACCAGAAACAAGACAAGGATTTGAAATCTGCGGCTTTGCTCCTTAAAACAACACCCGAAAGAGTTGAAGAAAGACTTGATCAACTTTTGAAAGAACATAAGGAAAAAGATAACGAGATCGAATCTTTGAAATCAAAACTCCTCTTAAAAAGGTCGAAAGATATCCTTTCAGGGGTAAAGAATATAGGTGGCGTTAAGGTCATTGCAGAAGAGTTGGAGGCCGATTCACCAAAGGAGCTCCGCGATTCCTTAGACAAAATAAAAAATAAACTTCACTCCGGTGTTATCCTTTTAGGCGCAAAGAAAGATAACAAAGTGATGTTAACCTGTGCAGTAACAAAAGATCTAGTTGAGCGATTCAAGGCTGGAGACATTATCAAACAAATATCGAGCATCGTTGGGGGAACGGGTGGAGGTCGGCCTGACATGGCTCAAGGCGGAGGGAATAAACCAGAGGAGTTAGGGAAAGCCCTTGAAGCAGTGTATGACTTATTGAAAGGGATGAGTTAGCTTATACCACCAAGATTCTTTGGAATCCTTTTTGTTCTCTTTCTCCTTAGGCAATTTTTCTCTGCATTTACTCAAATATTCAAGGGCCACATTATATTGCCCCAGATCAGGGTAGTTCTCCAAAATATATCGATACCTACCCATAGCTGCTCTATATTTTTTCTTCTTATAGTAAAAATGCCCCACATTAAGTTCATACTCCGCCAGACTTATGTAACATTCTCTTATTTTTCTGCGTCCCTTGTTTGCAAATTTAGTTTTTGGGAATTTTTTGACCAGCCGTTCGAACTCCTCCTTGGCCTTTAAGGTATGAATTTGATTTCTGTCGGTTGTACTAACCTGATCGAAATGACACATACCCTTTTGGTAAATGACATAGGGAATACTTATATTTTTTGGGTGGAGCCTTTCAAACTCGCTATAGGCATCAAAGGCTTCATTAAAAAGCTCCCTTTTGTATAGGGTATCGGCCATCTTTAGCTCGGCCTCAACCGCAAATTTGCTGTATGGGTACCTATCTTTAATCTTCTGAAAAGCCTCAGTGGCATCCACTAAGTGTCCCCTTTCAAAATTTTTCATACCCTCACTCATAAGCTGCTCAGGGGGTTTCTCTTCTTCCTCAAAAAGACGGTCCCATAGAGCACAGCCGCTAAATGTTATAACCACAAAGATACCAACTAAAAACCATCTCGCTAAAAAATAAGATTTGTGCATAATGGATTTGTCCTATCTATAAGTCTCATTAAGTGAATCCGCCTATGCTTAATCTCTCAATGAAATATTAGAGTTTAAAAAAGCCGGCCGTCCGCCTTAGTTTACAGGCCCACACAGGTCGGAGTTTTCTGCCCATTCGATTTCTTAAAAGAAAGGCCCTAGGCCCTTTTTATCAGATATAGGGTTTAAATCCGTGAGGATGGACTTCTCTTTTTAAGAACCGAGATGCATAAACTGACTGGAGGCAAACTGGATATCAATACATTCAAACGCTATCAAGAAATTTTTCAGCCGCAAAAGCCGCCATAGCACCTTCACCCACGGCCGTGGATACCTGGCGAAGCAACTTCGATCTGATATCCCCGGCAGCAAAAACACCCGGCACGGAGGTTTCCATATTGTTATTGGTTAACACAAAGCCAAGCTCATCCAATTTCACATGACCCTTTACTAAGGCATTGTTTGGATTATATCCAATAAAGACAAAAACCCCTCTGACCGGAAGTAATGACACTTCATCAGTCTTTACGCCCCTCAATTCTATACCTTCAACTTCATTTTCACCTACAATACGTGTCGGGATTGTATCCCATACGATTTTTATTTGCTCACTGGCAAAAACCCGTTCTTGAAGTAGTTTTGTAGCTCTTAGTTTATCTCTGCGATGTACAAGAAAAACTTTGCTGGCAAACCGGGTCAGGAAGAGGGCTTCCTCTACTGCCATATCACCACCTCCTATGACGGCGACATCTTGATTCGTATAGAAAGGACCGTCACAGGTGGCACAGTAAGAAACTCCCTTACCTATCAGAAGATCTTCGCCTTCAATCCCCAGTTTTTGAGGTGTCGCACCACATGCCAAGATTATGGCCCGCGACTTCATGTTTTGTTTATCGGTTACCACGATATTTTTGTTCAGGGAAACCTCCAATCCGACAACCTCTTGGTTCTGTATTTCGAGGCCAAATTTTTCAGCCTGTCGTTTCATCCTGTCAGCTAATTCAAAGCCCGAGATGCCTTCTGGAAAGCCAGGATAATTTTCCACAAATTCAGTGGTCAAGATTTGGCCCCCAAGTGTAAGTTTTTCAAATAAGATGGTTTTAAGATGTGACCTTGCAGCATAAAGTCCTGCCGTAAGTCCAGCTGGACCGGCACCTATGATGATTAAGTCTTCCATTAATAACAGTTTACTTATTAGAAATAAAAACCCTGCCTTTTGCCTTTCTTGCAGGGCTAGGGTTTGAAAAAAAAGATGCTTTATGTTTTCAAGAACCTTCCAATAACTTTTTCAATTCTTCATCGATATGGCTCTTTGGCTGTGCACCAATGATCGTTTTGATAACTTCCCCTCCTTTGAAAAGCATAAGTGTCGGGATATTCCTTATACCGAATCTTGCAGGAGTCCGACGGTTCCCTTCAACATCCATTTTGGTCATCTTTACTCTCCCTTTATACTCTTCTGCAAGTTCCTCCACCACGGGCGATACCATTTTGCATGGACCACACCATTCTGCCCAAAAGTCAACCAGGGCAGGTATATCAGAATTAATAATTTCCTCGTCAAAATTCTCGTCTGTTACTTGCAACAGATCAGCCATTCTGAGTCTCCTTTTTGTTAATTATTATATTTGTTATACCTAACATGCCAATGCCACTTTGTCAACTGAAAGGAGATTCTCCTCTTGAGATTTTGATACTTATTTGTTATTGTGTCATGCAGAAATTATGATGCGGAAACCACAAAACAGAGAAGACTAATTAGGGCGTTGGAGTAAAATACTATGACACATGAAGATAGGGGACATTATGCAAAAAAACATCCACCTGATCGAAAGGTGGATACTAAAGTCGCTGATGCCGTAAAACAACAAACTTCAAATGGAGAAATTTCGTGCGCCGCAGCATCCAAAATTTCCAGTAATTTTAACATATCTCCTGTAGAGGTGGGATTTACGGTAGATTTTCTTGAGATACGAATTATCAAATGCCAATTGGGGTTATTCGGCTATGGATCGAAAAAAAAGATTGTTAAACCGGCCAAAACCGTATCACAGACCTTAAAAAAAGCGATTAATCAGTCCATTATAAACGGACGAATTTCCTGCAGGGTTGTTTGGGATATTGCCGAAAGGTTAAACGTGGGAAAGATGGAAGTTTCGGCTGCATGTGAAGCCTTGAAAACCAAGATATTTTCCTGTCAGTTAGGGGCTTTTTGACAAAAGGCCACTATCCTCATTAAGCCTTTGTCTCAGCCAAATCAAAACTTTGTCAAAATCTCTCCGCAGTTCCACCATAGCCCTTCCACGGTGGCTTATACGATTTTTTTCCTCAGATGACATCTGTGCAAAGGTCTTTTTCAGGACAGGATAGTAAAAAATGGGGTCATATCCAAACCCCTGTATACCAATTGATTTTTGGGTGATAACGCCTTCACACGCTCCTTTATAGATGCATGCATGACCCATTGGCACGGCGATAGAAATGACACAAATGAATTTCGCCTCCCTGTTCTTTATACCCTCCATTTCCTTTAACAGTTTGAGGTTATTTGCTTCATCAGATGCATTCTCTCCCGCATAGCACGCAGAAAGAACCCCCGGCATTCCTCCAAGAGCTTTAACCATCAGCCCAGAATCGTCTGCCAAAGCGGGAAGACCAGTGGCTTTGGCCGTAAAACATGCCTTCTTAACAGCGTTATCTTCAAAGGTTTCACCGTCTTCCAAGACTGGAGGAATCGGCCTAAAATCCCTCAAACTCTTTATTTCAACATGGAAATCAGTGAGAAGACTCTTAAGCTCAGTAATCTTTCCCACATTTCTTGTAGCTAAAACCAGTGGTCGATCAAGCGTCATTGAATCTTAATCCTCATCATTTTTTTTAGATCCTCTTCAATCATTCGAGCTGGTTCCTCAAAGCCTGGTTTGCCAATCAATGCAAACACGGCCTTTTTGTAAGCCTCAACACCGGGCTGAACAAATGGGTTGTGGCCCAAGAGATAACCACTTATGGCCACTGATCTTTCCATCATATAATAGAGTTGCCCAAGGTTAAATGCATTCCGCTTAGGGATCTCTACAGTCATATTCGGGACCCCTGCCTGATAATGGGCGTATGCAGTGCCTTCAATGATCTTTCTATTGAGAAAATTCATATCTAAGTCCCTGTTCGCAAGAAAATTTAATCCGTCTAAGTCGTCATTTGTTTTTGGGATTTTTATGCTGTTATCATGTTGTTGGAGAAACAGAAAGGTCTCAATGATATTTCTTTCACCCTGTTGGATCATCTGTCCTTTGGAGTGAAGTTTCTCTGAGTAAAGTAAGGGGGAGACCCACATGCCATGGCCTTCGTGTCCCTCAGTTTCAGTAAACAGTTGCTCCATCCACCTCGTGACCGAACAAAGAGAAACAGCATTTGTCGCCACTACCTCAATCTTTTTCCCTGCATTCCATGCAACATATCTTAAGGCGGCATGAACAAGAGAGGGATTCTGCCAGAAATTATCCTGCATAGCAATCTCCTTCATATTCCTAAAGCCAGCAACGAATTCCTCGATGTCAATATTGCCCATGGCCAAACCAACAAGCCCCACATCAGTAAGAACTGAAAACCTACCGCCAATGTTATCTGGTATTACAAATGACCTATAATTCTTTTGAGATGCGATTTCCTTTAAGGAACCCTTTGTTTTGCTCGTTGTTACAAGTATCATTCGGCTGGTCTTATCTCCCCAGCTTTTTCCCATAAGTTCCTGAATAATCCTAAAGGCAATGGCCGTCTCTGTGGTTGTCCCTGACTTGGAAATAACATTGATAGCAATTCGTTTTCCTTCCAGCATATTTAGAGTATCCCGAAAATAATCAGGGTCCATATTTTGTCCAAGAAAATAGATCTCTGGAGCATTACCTCTTTGTTCCTTTCTCAGTTGGTTGAAATATTGGTGAGTTAAGGCACGAAATGTTGCCTCTATACCTAAATATGACCCTCCAATGCCCACTGAAACGAACGAATCGATTTCCTTGGCAAGGGCACTTACAATCAATTTGATTTTTTTAATATACTCTATTGTTATTTCAGAAGGGAGGTTTTGCCATCCTGTCATGGGAATATCAGCGTCATAGATACTGCCTTCATTATCTTTTAGCATCTGGTGGGCTTTCATGACACTTGGAATCAGAGATTCAACGTATTTACGACTGATAATCCCTTCTCCTGGCGAATCAAACATGTATGTCACGTCCAAAGAAATCCTATTTGCTGCCTTGAACTCTTCCGACTTAAAAGAATTCTGACCGCCCCGACCCCTCCGCATCTGTTCTTCAATTGTTTTGTTTTCCTCTACATCTACCAACTTTAGTCCTTCCATAACATTTCCTTTTTTGTTGTAATGTGCAGGATGTGATAAAAATCCCCTTTTTAAAGGAGAAATAATAGAGAAACCAACCTTGTGTGTCAATTTTAATGGCGCGCTCTATTTTGTGTGGGTAACGTTGTTGACCAGGACCTTGAGAAATTTAGGTGTTAGACTGGATAGCTAAGGAGTGTTGCTCAATAAAATCTGAGCCTCATTCCCTGCATAAGGGATAAAGAGAAATAATTTCTTTCGTTGAGTGATGTATTTTTTTGTTTACAATCGGAATTTTTGCTTTTCACATATTATCGGCCAGTTCTTGATAAAACAGATAGGGTGTAATCCCGACCCCGGTTGGGCAGTTGGCTTTTTACGAAGCCGTCAACATTAGGGCTACCTTAGCCAAGGATTAGTTACCATCTCCGTTCCGATCGTTGAAGAGGGTTTGTTTCCATAGTCATGCCCCGGCCAGACTACCGTTTCTTGCGGGAGTGTCAAAAGTTTTTCCTTAATGGCCTTCATAAACTCGCCCAAGGACGCCCCGGGCAGATCCGTACGACCGACGCTTCCCACAAACAGGGTATCCCCCGTAAAGACATGTCCTTCGTTGAGAAGGCAGATCCCACCCGGACTGTGCCCGGGGGTGTGGAGGACCTTCAGGGAAACATCACTAACCACAATCTCGTCCCCTTCCTTTACATGGACATCGGCCGGAGGGGACGGAGTAAATCCCCAGGCGCGGGCCATTTTCTGGCCCTTCGACGAGTTGAAAAGTTCATCATCCAGCTTGTGCATGACGATCTTCGCCCCGGTCAGGTCCTTAACCTTTGCGTTCCCGCAAGTATGATCCCCATGACCATGGGTGTTTACGATATACTTGAGGTCCAATCCCTTCTTTTTAATGTATTCTACTATCTTTTCTTCGTCTCCAGCTGGATCTATGACCAGGGCCTTCTGGGTCCGACTGCACCAGATCAGATAACAAAAGACGGACATAGAGCCGACCCTCAACTGTTCCATTTCCATAAGATTTCTCCCATTCTAGGCTTTGATTTTATTGATGATCCCCGGAAAAAACGAAGGCTCAGATCTTCTTCAAAAACAAGTATCCTGTTTGTTTCGATCTGAGCCATAGAACGCTTTAAATAATAAGATGGGCATTATCTCCTGTCAAGAAAAGTTATCGCGATGAAAGCTGGAATATGGTCTTCAAGCCGCCCGAATACTATTTAACCCGGCAAGCAAAGAATCAAGGCCCATGGGGCGTGGATTTCTAAATTTAACCAACGGTAGCCGGCGAGGGGCCTAAAGACCTACTCGTGATTTTTTCATTAACATAAATGTAATCCTAATATTCGAGAGCCCCAAAATAAATTTAAAAAATCAAGCTGAAAAGGCTTCAGGATGCGGCCTGTCGATATAAAGGCTATTATCGGATGTACGGAGCTGTGAGAAGCGATAATCTATGAGCGGCTCAATTGTATGAAAGTTAGCTTTGGATGTAAAAAGTTCCCTGTTGACAGGCCGATCAATTCGAGATAAAAATTATGCTACATCGTAGTATAATTATATATCTTTTTCTTGAAAGAAGTTTTTTATGACTGTCCCTCTTCCGAGCCAGGTCCACCAATGAGAAAAGTATTAAAAGTGAACCGGTTTACAGTGGGGCAGTGATACACTTCAACAAGCGGACTGCTATAAATGCCCCTCGAAAAATGGAGGAAATATGAACAAGTCTATTGGAATCTATGTCACCTCAGATCAACATTTAGACAAAATTATCAAATTATGCCGGGCGGCAAAAGAAAAGAACATTGAGGTGAGCGTGTTTTTAACCCATTTGGGCACCTTGTTGAGCACTAAACGACGACTTAAGGAACTGCAGGGACTAGCCCGCATCGCTCTTTGCAAGGTGGGATTCGAGTCCAATAAACTTCAGCGGTCAGATTCAATATTAGATGATAAGGCTTATACTTCGCAATCATGGCACGCTGAAATGATTTATGTCTGTGATCGTTACTTAACGTTCTGAATAAAGGCAGTTTTGATTCCGGCAAAGCCATCAGCCGGTTAAAAACCGCATTTGAATACATCGGAGGATCAAATCGCCGTGGAAAACATCAAGCATTGTGCCATTGTGGTCCGAAGAGCTCAGGATGTATGGGAAGGAACCCGTACGGCACTTGGTTTAGCGGCATTTAACTACTGGGCATACTTGTTCGTTATAAATGTTAAAGTCGAAATGACCAAAGCCCTGAAGGAAAACCTGGAATGGCTTGAAAAAATGGAATGTCCGTATTTTACTAATCTTGAAGAAAATGCCCGGTGGGGCTTCCAGCACATGCCCATCGAAAAGCTTGCCCGCGAAATGAAAAAAATGGATCTAGTGGTCCCTTTCGGGGATCGCCAATGAACTAAACAGGTGAAGAGGTAATGTTTTGCCGAAAAAAAGAAAAAAAATGCTGCATATACTGAAAACTCCGCCTGACGATCTTCAACGCACCCTCATGTACGCACTTTCGCTGGGATACAACTGCCTTCAATTCCCACTTTTCGATACAGACGGTGAACCCCCGGACTACGAAGAGCTTATTGATCTGATCTTTGATTTCGATGAGGTTATAACCTGGTGGTAATGGTTGAGTTAATCGATATTTGGGGGAAGCGTTAGAACATCCTCCAACATTTAAGATTTAAAGATATCGAACTATCTGTAAATTAATAGGCATGGAGATGGTAAATGATGAGACAGGAGCTTTCAGATCAAGAACTTGAGACCTACGCAAGACAAATCGTACTCCAAGATATAGGATACGAGGGGCAACTAAAGCTCATAAACGCAAAAGCATGTATAATAGGCCTCGGCGGCTTAGGGTCGTTAATTGCACCAAAACTTGTTGGAATGGGCATCGGGTATTTGCGTATTGTCGATAGAGACATTGTCTCACGTTCAGATCTTCACAGGCAGCACCTTTATGATGTTGATTCGGTTGGAAAACCTAAGGTTGAAGTAGCATTCCAAAAATTAAATCGCTTAAATCCGGACGTAAAGTTAGATCCAATTCCCGAATCGTTAAATTCAACTAACTCAGACGTACTCATAAGGGATATGGACGTTATTCTTGATGGGCTAGATAGCCCTGAACCGCGCTACCTGGTCAACAGGACTTGTATCAAATTTAACATACCCTATGTTTTTGGTGCCGCTATTGAGACGCTCGGAAATGTTTGTACAATAGTCCCTGGCAAAACATTTTGCTTGGAATGTTTTATGTCAGGGCTAAGAGATGAGGATCTACCTAAATGTGGTGTGGTGGGGGTCCACCCATCGGTCTTGGGCATGGTAACGTCAGTGCAAGTTTCTGAGGCTATTAGCTTAATTACAGACCAAGAACCAAAACTAATGAACAAACTTTTGTACATTGATCTTGGAGACATGAAATTCCATTTTATGTCCCTTAATAAACTCGAAACCTGTCCCGTATGCGGAATTACCCCCAAAGATTCTCCAACACCCTTGGTGGATAAGTTCTATGAAGAAACATGTGCGAAAGATGGGCGAAGAAACTTTATCCTTTCTCCGAAAAGAAGAACTGAAATAAGCCTTGACGAGCTACACAGATTAATCACGGAAAAGGGTTTTTATATAAAGACATCCGGTCATTTCGGAATTACATTCGAACAGTCTGAAGGTATTATAACAAGTATTCTCAAAAGTGGAACGATGATAGTGCAAACACCTCCAAGTTTGAAAGGAAATTGGAAAAACGAGGTTTTGGACATTTATAAGTCAATTCTTGTGGATGGGTTAGGCCTTAAAAAAGGAATTTTACCTGTGTAACGACTCAAAAAATAATTCCATGTTTTCAGACAACCTTTAGTTCTTTCTTCCAGCGTATTACAGCTGATTGACGAATTCGTACAACGGGGACTTTAAAAAATCTCATGAAAGCAGACCGGCAACCAAATCATAACTTCTTTTCAAGCTTGTCCATAAAGATTTTGCGGATTTCTTCAAGACGTTTTTTATCAATTGCTTCGAAACGAAGAACGAGCACTGGTTGTGTATTCGATGCCCTAATCAATCCCCAACCTCCATCAAAGAGGACCCTGGCCCCATCCACATCAATCACCTCATAATCTTCCTTGAATTCCTCCGTTAAGTCCGCCACTACTTTAAATTTGGTTTCGTCAGGGCAATCTATGCGAATCTCAGGGGTGTTCACCATTTTTGGTATATCAGACAGGAGGTCTTTGACACCTTTTTCCGTGTGGGAGAGGATTTCCAAGAGTCGAGCACCAGCGTAAATGGCATCATCATAACCGAAATATCGTTCGGAAAAAAAGATATGTCCACTCATTTCCCCTCCCAGAAGCGCGCCTTCTTCATTCATTTTACTTTTGATTAAGGAATGACCTGCCTTCCACATGATTGCTTTTCCCCCATGTCGCTTAATGTCATCATAGAGGACCTGGGAGCATTTGACTTCTCCAATGATCTTACCTCCGGGATGACGTGCAAGTAGATCCCGGGAAAAAATAATCATTAACTGGTCTCCCCAGATAATATTTCCTTCCAGGTCCACTACCCCAATCCTGTCTCCGTCACCATCAAAGGCAATTCCCAGATCGGCAGAGGCCTCTTTCACTTTTGAGATCATGGCCTCGAGATATTTTGGAATTGTTGGATCAGGGTGATGGTTTGGGAATCTGCCATCAGGTTCACAAAAAAGGGGGATAACTTCAAATCCAAGTCCGCTGTATATTTCACAAGCAATGGGACCTCCAACCCCGTTACCGCCATCTACTACTACCCTCCTTTTGACCGGACCGGGACGAATGTTTTCCTGTAAGTATTGAATATAGGGACCGCCTATATCGGTCTTTTTCTGCTTTCCGTTGCCTCTTCTATAATCACCTGCCTCACAAATCTCCCTGATCTTCTGGATTTCTTCACCATGAACGGACATCTTACCGAGACAAACCTTGAAGCCGTTGAATTCAGGAGGGTTATGGCTGCCGGTAATCTGGACCCCTCCATCAACATCCAATTGATGGAGGGAAAAATAGAGCAGAGGTGTAGGCACCATCCCAACATCGACCACCCCTATCCCTGATTTCATAAAACTTTCAATGAGCCATATTGAAAGATCAAGAGAGCTCAACCTGCCATCACGACCAACAGAAACTCGCTCTGCCCCTTTGTTATGGTAATAGGTTCCAATTGCAAGGCCGAGCTGATGGGTTGTTTCTTCATTTAGTTCTTCAGGGACGATTCCACGGATATCGTACTCCCTAAAGATATACGGTTTCATAATAGGTTTTCCTTTCGGTTCTTTTTCAGTTGTTCAACGATCTTCCGAATATCCTGTGAACGATCCAAGTCGGCCACCAATAATGCTTCAGGTGTATCGACCACCAGATAGTTCTTAAGGCCCAGACAGGCAACCAAACGTTTGCCACGACTTGAGATAAAACTATGCTCACAATCTATTATAACCGTTTCTCCGTCAGTCAAGTTTTGATCGTCATCGTGTTCTGTTGCCCTCAATTCATAAAAAGATGCCCATGATCCCACGTCACTCCAACCGCATTCGCAGGGAATAACGTAGACCTTTTCATTGGTCTTTTCCATGATACCATAGTCAAAAGAGATTTTCGTAAGGTCTCCATAAACATCTCTCAGCTTAGACTCAAATCGCTTGGTGCCAAAAGCCTCTTTTATTCGTATCAGTCCTTGGTAAAGATCTGGAAGGTGCTCTTTTGTCTCCTTCAAAATGGTCTCCGCAGTTGCCACAAAGATCCCACCATTCCAGTAATATTCCCCAGTTGTCAGATAGTGGATAGCAGTTTCCAGATCCGGTTTCTCAACAAATTCCGAGACCCTATAGGCCATATGTTTGCCGAGATCAGTATAAGCGATGTCCCGTTTGATATATCCGTAGCCGGTCTCAGGTCTGTTGGGAACTATGCCTATTGTCACAATTCCCCCAGAGTTTGCAAGTTCGCCTGCTGCACGGAGGGCTTCAATAAAGGATAATTTATCCTTAATAAAGTGGTCAGCCGGCAGAAAGGCGATAGCCCCCTTACAGCCTAAATGCTGGGCATAAATAGCACCGAGCCCTATACAGGGAGCGGTATTACGTCCGACAGGCTCGGCAAGCATATGTACTCCGCGGCCCCCGAACAGCTTTTTTGCCTTTCCGAGATGGTCATTACCTAAGACTAGGATCATCTCCTCGTCGCAGGCCAAAGCCTTAATCCTGTCACAGGTCTCTACTACCATGGGGCCTTGCCCTGTCATATTTAGAAATTGCTTCGGTTTAAGCCTCCGACTAACCGGCCAAAAGCGGGTACCAAGGCCTCCTGCCATGATAACTGCAAACATTTTTTCCTCTATTGAATTTGTGAATAAACTTCAAAAGCTTTGGCATTTAAAAGTTCAAATCACAAGGGAATGGGGACCTCTTTTAAGAACCAAGATAATTGGTTGCTTGATTGTGAACATTCCTGCTGCCTGAGGCGGGCGGAGAAGGTACTATGCTTTATGCCCGGAGCTATGCACGGGGGAAAAATCAGGAAGTCCGCCGCCCGCCTTAGTTTCCCGGACCGCTGAGTTCGGAGTGTCTATCTAGTCAGTTTCTTAAAATAGAACCCATGCCATTTTTAGATGCCAAAATTTTCAAGTGTTACTATTATGGATTTATTATAAAACCGTCAAACCATTAAGTTCTATAATTGGCATTAATCGATATATAATCATGGGTGAGATCGCAGGTGATGATCTCATCCTGGCAGTTACCTTGCTGGAGGTCAATGGTGAGGGCAAATTCTTTTTGGGCCATTTTCCCCGCTGCCTTTTTTTCCGCTTCAACACCCTTGCCTATGCCCCCAGCGACGATCTGAACATCATCAATCCAGATATCTACCTTCTCTTCCTCCATCATGATCTCAGCCCTGCCAAGGGCCCCCATTACCCTCCCCCAGTTTGGATCCTGGCCGTAGAATGAGGTCTTGACCAAGTTTGAGTTAGCCACCGTCCTCGCGGCATTAAGGGCATCATTAGCACTGTGGGCACCATTTATTATGATATGGATCAGCTTGGTGGCACCTTCTCCATCTCGAACAATCATATGAGCCAGCTCGCCCATAACACTCTTTAATCCTTGCGTGAAATCCCTGTAATTTTTTTCTGACAGGGCCCTGTTTCCTGCCATTCCATTAGCCATCACCAAGACCATATCATTTGTACTGGTATCTCCGTCTACCGTAATTCGGTTAAGTGTTGTTTCCACGGATGAAAGAAGTGCTTCTTTTAGTTCAGTGCCGCCAATCCGTATATTGCTTAAAACAAAAGTGAGCATTGTGGCCATGTTGGGCATAATCATACCTGCACCTTTTGCAATACCTAAGATACGGTAAGGCCGCCCTCCGGACCTGCCGTCAAAGTGACTAATCTTAGGGAAAGAGTCTGTGGTCATAATGGCCTGGGCAGCATGAGACATACCTTCAAGAGAAGCAGCCCGGACCAGATCCGGTATTGCCCCGGAAATTGCGTTTATATCCAGCGGCTTGCCGATCACGCCCGTGGAGGCAACGAGAACATCATCAGAACTAACTCCCAGTTGCTTTGCTGTAAGGTCAGCGGTTCTGCGCGCATCTTTTAGCCCTTGCAATCCGGTGCAGGCGTTGGCGCATCCCGCATTGGCAATAATAGCCCTTGCCTTTCCTTTTTGAATATGTTCCTGGGTCAGGATAACTGACGCCGCCTTCACTTTGTTTGTAGTAAACACTCCTGCTGCGGTCGCCTCACTTTCAGAAAGAATCAATGCTAAATCCGGCGTATTATCCTTCTTAAGACCTACTGCCGCAACGGATGCTTTAAATCCCTGAACGATGTATTTCCTGGTATCTATTTTCTTCATATTACTGGGTTATTCACTGGATACCCTGCCCGGAAAAAATTAATGGGCTTAAGACATATGACACACGGTAAAGATTAAGGCTATAAATTTAGGTACATCCTTTTGTGAATTACGCCTCTATCAGTTTGCACCACAGCATTTCTTATATTTTTTACCGCTGCCGCATGGACAGGGGTCATTTCTCCCTATCTTTTTCTCTTTACGTCGAATCGTTGATGGTCTTGCCCCTTCATCGCCGTGGCTTAGATGTAGCTTTTTCTTTCTCCTGGGCAACTCTTCAGGCCTGCGTCTTAAAAATTGAATGCGGAAAAGCGTGCTCAGGGTTTCCTCTCTGATCCTTTCCATGATCCCTTCAAAAAGGGCAAACCCCTCTTTTTGATACTCTTTAAGTGGATCAAGTTGCCCATAACCCCTAAGACCAATACCTTCCTTCATGTGTTCCATGTCCTGGAGGTGGGTTACCCACTGATTGTCAATGATCTGCAGTGTTATAATACGCTCAAGTTCTTCCAGATCTTTTTCTCGGAACAACTCCTCTTTCTCTTTGTAGGCGGACCTGATTTGTTCTTTGAGCAAATCGCATAGGTCCCCGTTTTTCAGGGAGTCAAATGTCTCCTGTCCAATATCTTTAGGGCCAATTTTTGGTCGAAATCCGAATAATCTTGAAAGGTTTTCATTAAGACTCTGGAGGTCCCAGTTTTCGGGATACTCTTTGGGGTCAATCCATCTTTCAATCAGGGTGTCCACCTCATCGTCAATCATATCCTCGATGATTTCTCCTATCCTATGGCCATCCATCATATCTCTTCTGAGAGAATAAATAATCTCCCTCTGTTTGTTCATCACATCATCATATTCAAGCAGATGCTTTCTTATATCAAAATTATGAGATTCCACCTTTTTCTGGGCATTCTCAATACCGCGAGAGATTAAGTTGTGCTCGATGGGTTCGCCCTCTTCCATACCAAAACGTTCCATAATAGACGAGATCCTTTCAGACCCGAATATCCTAAGGAGATCGTCTTCAAGGGATAGATAGAAACGCGATGTGCCAGGGTCACCCTGTCTTCCTGATCGTCCTCTGAGTTGGTTGTCAATACGACGGCTCTCGTGCCTCTCAGTACCCAGGATGTGTAGTCCACCCAGCTCTCTTACGCCCTCGCCTAAGACAATATCTGTGCCACGGCCCGCCATGTTAGTAGAGATTGTTACGGTTTTCATTCGCCCTGCATTGGCAATGATTTCAGCCTCCTTTTGGTGATGTTTTGCATTGAGCACAGAATGTGGAATTCCGGCCCTTTTCAGCATCTTGTTCAGCATCTCCGATTTCTCAATGGAAATGGTTCCCACCAGGACAGGCTGGCCTTTTTCATAGAGTTCTTTGATTTCCTCAACAACTGCCTTAAATTTTTCCCTTTCGGTCTTATAGATCGCATCAGGATAGTTGATACGAATCATCTTTTTATTGGTCGGAACAACCGTTACATCCAGCTTATATATGTTGTTAAATTCTTCTGCCTCGGTATCCGCAGTTCCGGTCATCCCGGCAAGTTTTTCATACATGCGGAAATAATTCTGAAAGGTCACAGTTGCCAAAGTCTGATTTTCACCAGCAACACTCACGCCCTCCTTCGCTTCCACGGCCTGGTGCAACCCATCGCTCCATCTACGGCCTGGCATCATCCTGCCTGTGAACTCATCAACAATTACTATCTGATCATCTTTGATGACGTAATGGACATCCTTTTCGAATAGCCAATATGCCTTAATAAGCTGTTGGGTCGCATGGAGGAGTTCTGAAGTCTTCATGTATTGATCTTCAAGTTCTTTAAGACGCTCATCTTTCTCCTGATCACTTAATTGCCCATCCTCTCGAATGGAGTGGCTCTGATCATCCAGATCAGGGAGAACAAAGTCTCCCAGCCCTCCACCACCAACGACTTTGAGTCCTTTTTCAGTAAGTTCTACAGAATTACTGCGCTCATCAATGGTGCAATAAAGGATCTGATCCAATTCGGGGAGGAGTTTCTGGGCACTCATCATGCTCTCAGTTCTGTCTATCTGTTTTTTCAGGGCCTGATTTTGAGAAAGTATTTCCAGAAAAACAGGATTTTTGGGATCACCCCTTTTGATTCGGAGTAGTGTCTCAATAGTCTTGTCGTCAATATCTCCGGTATCAAGCCGCTGACGAACTTCTCTTAAAAGGGTATGGACGACCGAATTCTGCTTTTTCTTCAAATTTATAACAAGAGGCTTGACCTCAAGATAGGTCTTGTTCTCACTGTGTTCGACAGGACCGCTTATAATCAAAGGGGTTCTTGCTTCATCAATAAGGATGCTATCAACCTCATCTACTATGCAGTAATAAAAGTCCCTCTGAACAAAGTCGGTGTCGCTATATTTCATATTGTCGCGAAGGTAGTCAAAACCGAATTCATTATTTGTTCCATATGTGATATCGCAGTCATAGGCCTTTTGCCGTTCTGAATCATCCATTCCATGCACAATTACGCCGACAGATAGTCCCAAAAATGTGTAGATTCCTCCCATCCATTCAGCATCCCGTTGGGCCAGATAATCGTTGACAGTCACTAAGTGAACGCCACGACCCGTCAACGCATTTAGATAGAGAGAAAGTGTGGCGGCCAGGGTTTTACCCTCCCCTGTCTTCATTTCTGCAATTTTTCCACGGTGTAGAATGATGCCACCAATTAACTGCACATCAAAGTGCCGCATGCCAAGCACTCTTACAGAGGCTTCTCTTACAGCAGCAAAGGCCTCTGAGAGGAGTTCTTCCAGAGACTCTCCCTGTGAGATCCTTTCTTTGAACTCGACAGTCTTTGCCTGAAGTTGTGCATCAGATAGGGCCTGAAAATCCGGTTCAAGCCTATTAATCTCTTCCACCAGTGGCTGCATTTTTTTCAGTTCCCGTTCGTTTTTACTACCAAAAACACCTTTTATGATGTTTCCAAACATAGCTTCCTTCTAATATAATTGATGAGGTTAAATCATTTAGTAACGTTCAAAAGTATTTACATTTAATTTGTACGTAGACAGTATATATGCATCTCGATTTATTTAAGAAGGTCATGAGACTCTCTTTTAAGAAATCCGCAACAAAAATTCTTACATGCTTATGGAACGCCCCCTATGCCCTAACCATAGAGTAGTAACAGAAAGGCAGGACATGGGGC
>CAYRFN010000037.1:0-29580 GCA_964423495.1 uncultured Desulfobacteraceae bacterium | reverse complement strand
GAAATCACTACATATTCCCCTTATTTTTATCAACTAATCTGGAGATGATCCATATATTTTTAGCTAAAAACCGATAATTTATGATGGTTTTGGAGATTCTCCGTTTTTGTCTTTAGAATATAGCAGGTTGAGCAAGCAAGCTCAAGACCGGATTATTTCCCGAAAAACACAAGTTCAGAATACTGCCCGGTGCTCTGAATACCTATGTGCGGAAGACATTCTGAACTGATGAAAAACCGTGGCATTGAGATCTTAAGAGGTCTCATAAAAAAGGAGGATTGAATGGCGGCAACTATTAGTATGAAAGAACTCTTAGAAGCAGGCGTCCATTTTGGGCACCAAACCAGACGTTGGAACCCTAAGATGAAACCATTTATTTTTGGTGCGCGCAAAGGGATACATATTATCGACCTGCAAAAAACAGTTAGACTTTTCGAGACCACTTATGAATTTATTATCAGAATTGTATCTGAAGGGCATTCGGTTCTTTTTGTAGGGACAAAGAAGCAGGCCAACGAATCTATTGTCGAAGAAAGTGAACGGTGCGGGATGTTTTATGTTGTAAACCGCTGGCTGGGGGGCACACTTACCAACTTCCAGACAATAAGAAAAAGTATCGCCCGTCTCAAAGAGGTGGAAGCTATGAAAGAAGATGGGTCCATTAATCGTTACAAGAAAAAAGAGATTCTAAAGATGGAGAAGGAGTTGTTCAAACTGAATAAAAACCTTGGCGGCATCAAAGATATGGACGAACTCCCTGGGGCCATTTTTGTCATTGACCCAAAGAGGGAAAAAATTGCTGTCAGAGAAGCCAAAAAAATTGGGGTTCCTGTAATTGCCGTTGCTGATACGAACTGTGATCCCGATGAAATAGACTTTATTATTCCCGGGAATGATGATGCCATTCGAGCAATAAGACTAATATGCTCTAAGATTGCTGACGCATGCATTGAAGGCCATAATTTAGCTGACGAGAGATTAGAAGCGGAGGCTGAATTACGTAGAGAAAAAGAAGCAGCAGCAAAAGCGGCGTCATTTGCTTCTGGAAAAAATGAAGAGGAAGGCCCAGAAGTCATTATCCTTCCAAAGAAGGAAGAAGATCAGGAAATAAAGGGAGGACCTGATTCGAAGGAAGTGGTAGAAGAAAATTGATGATTTATTATTGAATATTGTTAATCAAATTGGGAGGAGGATCAAAATTGGCAATTTCCACATCGTCGATAAAAGAATTGAGAGAAAAAACTGGAGTTGGCATAATGGACTGTAAGCTGGCCTTAAAGGAATGCAATGGAAATGTTGAAAAGGCTGTCGACTATCTGAGGAAAAAGGGAATTGCTACTGCAAAAAGGAGGGGCGGGCGCATCACTTCCCAGGGACAAGTGCAGTCATACATCCATGCTGGAGGTAAAATCGGCGTTTTGGTGGAAGTAAATTGTGAAACTGACTTTACCGGAAAGACCCAAGACTTCTCAGGTTTTGTAAAGGATATAGCGATGCAGATTGCTGCAGCTAATCCAATAGCCATTGATCAGGAAAGGGTGCCGGCTGAATTGCTTCAAAAAGAAAAGGACATTTACACTACCCAAGCAAAAGAATCTGGTAAGCCGGAAAAGATCATAGACAAAATTGTTGAGGGAAAGCTCAAAAAATTTTTCTCTGAAGCTTGTCTCCTTGAACAACCTTTCGTGAAAAACCCAGACATCACAATCCAGGATTTTTTAAATGAGATGATGGCCAAGACAGGGGAAAACATTGTGATCAGGCGATTTGTTAGATTTCAGCTTGGAGAGTCAGATGAATGACGTCCACCCCAGTTTTAAGCGCATCCTGCTTAAGATAAGCGGAGAGACCCTGATGGGTGATCAATCCTTCGGGATTGATTTCTCGGTACTTCAAAGGGTGGCTTCAGAAATATTTGCCATCCATAAGCACGGGGTTGAAGTTGGCATTGTAATTGGAGGAGGAAATATATTCAGGGGGCTTCAGGCAGATACATTAGGAGTTGGACGTGTTGCAGGTGATCACATGGGCATGCTGGCAACCATCATAAATGCCCTTGCACTTCGTGAGGCCCTTGAGGCTATAGGCGCTAAAACAAAAGTTATGACCGCTATAGAAATGATGAAAATCGCCGAACCGTTTATTAGGGAAAGGGCGATCAGCCACTTGACAAATAACTGCATTGTCCTTTTTGGAGCAGGAACAGGAAACCCATATTTTACCACAGATACTGCCGCAGCCCTGAGAGCCATTGAAACAGATGCCGAAGTTCTTTTAAAGGCAACAAAAGTGGACGGAGTTTATGACGCTGATCCTGAATTAGAGCCTTCAGCTAAATATTTTTCTAAGCTGACTTACCATGAAGTCCTCGAAAGGAACTTGAAGGTTATGGACCTCACTGCAGTATCCTTGGCTATGGACCAAAAATTGCCTATTATTGTCTTTAACTTTAAAAAGAAAGGTAACGTTATAAAAGTAATCTCAGGCGAGAAAATAGGAACTTTAATCGCAGGAGAAAGCCATGAAAGATGAAATACTTTCCGAACTGTGCGAGAAAATGACCAAGACTGTGGAGGCCCTCAAAAGGGAATTAAAAAGGATAAGGACAGGTCGAGCTTCCACTGCACTTCTTGATGGTCTCAAGGTTGATTGCTATGATACTCAAATGCCGCTTGAACAGGTCTCCTCGATCTCTGTGCCGGAAAGCCGTCTCATCACCATACAGCCTTGGGATCAATCTATTATTGGAGAGATTGAGAAAGGCATTCTAAAATCAGAACTTGGCCTAACTCCTTTAAATGATGGCAAGATTATCAGAATTTCTATTCCCCCGTTGACTGAGGAAAGACGGAAGGAGTTGGCAAAATTGGCCAGGAAAATGTCCGAGGAGAACAAGATCGCCATACGTAACCACAGGCGTGAAGCTAATGATATGTTCAAAGAATTGAAAAATGAAAAAGAGATTTCAGAGGATGAATTTCATAAGTGCCAAAGCGAGGTTCAGATAATAACTGATACCTTTATCAAGAAAATAGACGAAATAACAGCCCAAAAAGAAAAAGAAATAATAGAATTTTAATCAGGAATTTGGGTAGGAATTTAATTCCTCAATTCTTTCAATTCATTTTGTCTTCTAACAAAATGCTATGATACAGATTGATCCCAAAAAATTACCGAAACATGTTGCCATTATTATGGATGGCAGTGGCAGGTGGGCCAAAAAGAGAGGTATTGATCGGGTCCACGGGCATCAGAAAGGGGCTGAAGCAGTGAGGGAAGTTGTGAGAACCAGCCGCGAGATTGGAATTCCATGGCTCACCCTTTATGCCTTCTCGGAGGAAAATTGGAAAAGACCTAAAATGGAAATCAAAGCCCTTATGTCTCTGCTAAAGCGATTTCTCAGGAGTGAGCTGAAAGAAATGCAGGATAATGGCATACGCCTCCAGAGCATTGGGAGAACTGAAAAGCTCCCGGAAGATACAAGGGAAATTCTCTTTGATACCATAGAAAAAACAGCTTCCAACAGAGATATGGTTCTGACGTTGGCCATTAGTTATGGCGGTAGACAGGAGATCTTGGATGCAATCAAAAAAATTGCCATAAACATTGAAAGGCACGGAATAATTTACAAAGAGATATCGGAGCAACTGCTCTCAGACCTCCTCTACACGGTAGATATGCCAGATCCTGATTTACTTATCAGAACAAGTGGTGAGTATCGTGTCAGTAATTTCCTTCTTTGGCAAATTGCATATACTGAAATCTACGTCACCCCCGTCCTTTGGCCTGACTTCACCAAACATGAATTTTTAGAGGCTATTAAAGATTTCCAAAAAAGGGAAAGAAGGTTTGGGGCCGCCCAAGATTAAGCGGAGATAAGGGTAATATGCATTTAAAGCGATGGCTTACAGGCTTAATCGCAGCACCAATTCTTTTTTTTCTCATAGGCCCCGGTCCTAGATGGGCATTTTATATTCTTATATATTTATTTTCTCATATCGGTTTAATCGAGTTTTACAAAACGACTGCTTCTCACCTGCCTAAACTTATCCTCTGGTCCAATTATCTGCTTACCCTTTTGTTGTTTGTTATTCTATATTTACGGGAAATTTATTATGCTCCCATCATTATTGCCATGTGGGCCTTAGTGCCAATGATATTCTCAATGTTGTCTTATCATTCACCTGACGCGCAATCCACGGGGGCTATTGGTAAAGTGCTTCTGGGGCCTATTTACGTGTCTCTTCCTCTTTCAATGCTTCTGATCATTGACCGATATCCAAAAGGAAATATTTGGATATTTTTTCTACTAACTATCATTTTTGCAAACGATACTGGGGCCTTCTATATTGGAAAATTCTTCGGGAAACACAAACTTTATGAGGCTGTTAGCCCTGGAAAAACATGGGAAGGAGCTATCGGAGGATTACTAAGTGCCTTGATAACGGCTTTAATATTCCTCCAGATACTGGATATACACCAATTAAATCTAAATTTCCTTTTCCTTGTTATAGCCTTATCGGTATCTGGGCAAATAGGCGATTTGGTCGAATCCATGTTAAAAAGGAATCATGGTGTAAAAGACTCGGGCCATATCCTTCCGGGACACGGAGGGATTTTAGACAGAATCGATGCCCTTCTCTTTGCCATCCCAATTCTTTATGTGTATCTTTCTTTTTGTTTAGTGTAAGGTCTGTGAGCATGAAAAACATTGCAATATTAGGTTCTACAGGTTCCGTTGGTGTCAATGCACTCAAGGTTATTGAGGCTAACCCTGAAAAATATAAGGTCATTGCTTTGGCCGCTGGCAGGAATATCGATCTGCTGATGAAACAGATAGAAGACTTTCGACCTATGGCTGTTGCGGTCCTGGAAGAAAAGCTGATGTTTGAACTGAAAGAGCGCTTTGCCGAAAGAGGAAGGCCAGAGGTCTTCTTCGGAACCGATGGATTTAAACATCTGGTCTCTCTGGACCAAGTAGACACTATTATCTCAGCTATGGCAGGCGCAGTAGGGTTGCTGCCTACTTATGAAGGTATAAAGGCTGGCAAACACATTGCCTTAGCTAATAAAGAGACGATGGTGATGGCCGGTCCTATTATCATAGCAGAAGCGGAAAAACAGGGAGTAACAGTTCTTCCCATTGATAGCGAACATAGCGCCATTCTCCAATCCCTGCAGGGGCATCCGAGGGAAGATCTTAGGCGTATGATCTTGACTGCCTCTGGTGGTCCGTTTAAAGACTCCTCTCTTGAAGAAATGAGAAAGGTAACGCCTGCTCAGGCATTAAGACACCCCAACTGGAATATGGGGCCAAAGATCAGCATAGATTCAGCAACCTTAATGAATAAAGGCCTTGAGGCCATTGAGGCAAAATGGTTTTTTGGTTTAGACATAGATCAAATTAGCATCCTCATACACCCACAGAGTGTTGTGCATTCCATGGTAGAATATAAGGATGGGTCTATTATAGCCCAGTTAGGAATCCCTAATATGATTGTTCCCATATCCTACGCCCTTTCCTTCCCTCATCACTTGCAAAATAGCCTTCCTTCCCTTGAACTTGAGAAAATCGGGATGCTTAGTTTTGAAAAGCCGGATTTGAATAAGTTCAAGTGTCTTAAGCTCGTCATAAAGGCGGCAGAATTGAGCGGGAGCATACCTGCAGTATTGAATGGGGCAAATGAAATAGCTGTAGCATCTTTTCTGGAAGGTAGAATTGGATTTCTTGATATTCCCGAACTTATTGAAAAAACAATAGAAGAGCATAAACCTTTTACTATTGATAGCGTTGAAGCGGTTATGGAGGCTGACAGATGGGCGAGGGAGATGGCCCGCAAGTTTTTAAGGTCTTGGAGAAAACAATGAGCTTTTTCCTTTATTATATACTTCCTGCAGTTTTTGTACTTGGTGTATTGGTCTTCTTTCATGAGCTGGGGCATTTTCTCATTGCCAAATACTTCCACGTCAAAGTCTTAAAATTTTCTGTGGGCTTTGGATCGAAGTTAGTTGGAAAAAAGATCGGTGAAACTGAATATCTTATCTCGCTCATCCCTTTTGGGGGATACGTCAAGATGCTTGGAGAAAGCGGTGATGAAGATACTGAACCCCTTAGCTCTGAAGAGAAAATAAGATCCTTCAGCAATCAGCATGTATTTAAGCGTATTGCTATCGTTGCCGCGGGACCTTTGTTTAATCTCTTTCTGGCATTTTTAATCTTTTGCATTTTTTATACAATTTCCGGCCAACAAATAATGATCCCAGAAATAGGACAGGTTACGAAGAACTCCCCGGCCTATTATGCAGGATTTTTGAAAGGAGACGTCATAATTTCTGTTGAAGGAGATGCCATTGAAGCCTGGTCGGAGATCAAGAGTGCCGTCCATAACAGCGCAGGAAAGCCGCTCAAAATGACAATAAAAAGGGGCGAAAAATTTATCAACTTGACTGTGGTTCCGGAAGCCTCTGTTGTAAAAAATATTTTTGGGGAAGAGGTCAAGTTGGCTTTAATTGGAATTGTACCATCTGGAGAAATGGAGAGACTGGATCTAGAACCATGGCAGGCGATAAAAGAAGGTTCTAAAGAAACGCGGAAATGGATAAAATTAACCTGCCTCGTTATTGTCAAGTTGTTTCAGGGATCCATATCAATTAAGACAGTCGGGGGGCCCATCCTGATCGGACAGATGACCGGACAACTGGCACAGGAAAGCTTGGTCTATTTAATTCCTCTTATGGCCATAATCAGTATCAATTTAGGCATCCTGAACCTTTTGCCGGTACCTATCCTCGATGGTGGTTTTATTATATTTCTACTAATCGAAATTTTTCTTGGCAGACCGGTTAGTATTAAGAAACGTGAAATGGCACAGAAGGTCGGGTTAGCCCTGCTTGTACTCCTTATGGTAGTTGTTACTTTAAATGATCTGTCAAGGATCAAATTTTTCGAGAAAATTCTCGAAAGATTTTTTGGATAGACCTCTTATGATTTTGGCCATAAACACATCCACGCTCCAATTCGGTTTGGCCCTCTTGGAAGAAGATGGGATAGTTTTGGCAGAGTATTTTATGTCTGAAAGAGGTAGAAATTTTGGGAGTTTAATGCCGGCTCTCCTCTTTTTGTTCAGTTCATTAAAATATGATATTCATGATCTAAAGGGGCTTGCCGTTGCAATGGGGCCAGGTAGCTTTACTGGCCTGAGGGTTGGATTATCCACTGCTAAAGGTTTGTGCCACGCACTTAATGTGCCTATTATTGGCATATCAAGTCTCGAAGCATTGGCAAGTCAGCTTCCTTACTCAGAACTTCCAATAAGTCCGATTCTTGATTCAAAAAAAGGTGAGGTCTTTACTGCTCAATTCATCTGGAACGAGGATAATGAAATTATCAGAGACATGGAAGACACCTGTGTGAAAATAGAAGATTTTCCTTCTTTGTTTGATGAACCGACCATTATCATTGGGAATGATTATACAAATCAGGGTGCTCTCTTAAAGAATATGCTCGGCACAAAGGCCTTGTTAGCGCCGATCCATCAATGGAACCTGAAGCCTTCTTCAGTGGGATTCCTGGGCCTTAAGCGGTTCCATGACCACGATTTCGACGATCTCCAGGGCCTTAATCCCCTTTATCAAAGGCCCCCTGACATTAGATCCAACCCCTTCTCCCATCTTAGCTGATAGTTTATGGTCATTTTTTCCCTAAGGATTTGGTAATGTTCAAAAGTATTTACATTCAGTTTGTACTTAGACAGTTTATGTGCCTTTCGATTTCTTTAAGAAGGGCATGGAACTCTCTTTTAAGAAATTCGCAGGCTATCTATAGTCTTATGGAACGGCGGCTTGGCCGTAAATTCTTTTATAGGACAGCCCCAGAAGGAGTTCTTTGCCACAAAGACGGCCTTCTCCGCCTGTTACGTACTAATGGTTGACATACCGGGGGCGTTCCATAAGCATGTAAGAATTCTTGTTGCGACTTTCTTAAAAGAGAGTTCCATGTCCTTCTAAATGCGAAGCCTTTTGAACGTTACTAAGGATTTATTAACTTTTAGCTGTGAATCATAAGTTGTATAAGAGATAAGTGCGTTGACAAACAGACTACAAAAAATATAATGGAAAATAACCAAATAATCTGTTTTAATGAGATTGATATTAAAAATCGTTTGACACCTTTATTTGACAAATAACTTAGTGCCTGATCAAAATTGGATAATTCAAAGATAAATAACAGATGGCCATTTGCCCACGAAGGCTTGCCTTTTCTATTAGTCAGTTGTGCTATCACCTCCCTTTTTTTCTTCCTGGGATTTCTTCAATTATTTATTATTTCAGGGATTCTGAGTTTATTTATTGTCTTCTTTTTCAGGGACCCCCACCGGAGCAATACCGCCACCAATAAAGCAATTTTGACACCTGCTGACGGAAAAATACTGGAGATCCAGCATCTAATCGATACTAATAATCCTTTGGGCGAGCCAGCCTTAAAGATCAGTGTCTTCATGTCTATCTTTAATGTACATGTGAACCGTATGCCTATTGGAGGTGTTATTCAAAAGGTCACTTACAACCCTGGCAGATTCTTTTCTGCAAATCTTGATAAGGCCTCAAAACAAAACGAGAATAACATGATCACTCTTAACTCTCTTGGTTCCTATAGAATTGTTCTTGTTCAGATTGCAGGTCTTATAGCGAGACGAATTTCCTGCTGGGTCAAAGAAGGAAGTCACGTAGAAGCAGGACAGCGATTCGGGATTATTAGGTTTGGCTCCAGGCTGGAGGTCTATCTGCCAGATGATAGCAAGATCATTGCTCAGCTGCATCAAAAGGTCAGAGCGGGTGAAACCATAATTGGGTACCTGTCATGAGATTAAAGCAAAAGAAAAGATCAAATAAAACCCGAAAAAAGGGCATATATGTACTGCCTAACTTATTTACTTCGGCAAGCCTGTTTAGTGGTTTTTACGCTATAATAGCCGCTATACAAGGACGATATGAAACAGCAGCCATTGCGATTCTTATTTCATGTCTCTTGGATGGTATTGATGGTAAAATTGCACGTTTTACCCATACAACAACCCAATTTGGGACTGAATTCGATTCACTGTCGGATCTGGTTGCGTTCGGAGTTGCTCCCGTAGTATTGGCCTTTCAGTGGGCCTTAGAGCCATTTGGACGGTTGGGGTGGCTTGCCTGCTTTATGTACCTGATTTGTGGCGCATTACGGCTTGCACGATTTAACGTGCAAAAGAGGCCTCTGGAGGCCAAATATTTTAAAGGGATGCCTATACCGGCTTCGGCCGGTCTTATCGCTTCTCTTTTTCTCTTCACATCTGCATTAGGAGGACTACCTGAATCCAGGCAAATATTGATAATTGTATTGATCTACATCTTATCCTTTCTGATGGTGAGCACTATTAAATACCCTAGTTTCAAAGAATTTGAATTAAGGAATAGAAAACCATTTAGCTTTTTGGTTGCTGTTATTTTGATGTTTGTAGTGATTGCATATAGGCCAAAAATTATGCTCTTTCTTATCCATGCCATATATATCCTGTCAGGCCCAGTAATTACCCTATATCGGTCTCACAAAAAAGTAATAGCGGCAAAAAGCAATTTAAAAAAGGCTTCTCAGGTTGACGAAAATTGATTAAAATGCCTGAAATTCACTTAAACTATGAGAATCACAGGCGGGCAAGTAAAAGGCCGAATCCTTGCAGCTCCTAAAGGTATGAGTATTCGACCCACTTCCGATCTTGTAAGGGAGGCGATCTTTGATATCATTGGCCAAGATTTATCAAGACAGAGGGTGTTGGATCTTTTTGCGGGCTCAGGAAGCTTAGGGCTGGAAGCCTTGAGCAGATGCGCGGCATTTGCTCTTTTTGTTGACAATTCACAACAGTCAATAAATCTAATAAAAAAAAATTTGGCCATATGTGGCTATCAACGTTCCGGGGCCGTTCTAAGTAGAAGTTTGAGGAAAGCAATCCCTCAAAATCATCCTCAACTAAAGGGCCTATTTGATTTGGTTTTTCTTGATCCGCCATACAACAAAGATTTCATACCCCTTTTACTTGAGGAATTATTGGCCAAGGATCTTATCCCTTCTGGTTCACGTGTGGTGGCTGAGTCATCAAAAACAGAGTCCTTACCGGTCTCTTTTGGAAATCTTGAGTTGACAGATATTAGGGTTTATGGTGATACAAAAATAAGCATCTATCAATATGAGACAAATCAATGAATGAAAAAACGGCTATTTATCCAGGATTCTTTGACCCGATAACAAATGGACATTTGAGTATTGTAGAAAGGGCATTAAAGATATTTGATAAACTGATTGTCGGCATTTTGAGCAATCCTCATAAATCCCCCCTATTTTCCATTGAAGAGAGGATTTATATGATAAAACAGGTTCTTAAAGGTGAACCAAATATTGAGGTAGATACTTTTGATGGACTATTGGTTGATTACGCAGTTAGAAAAAAGTCAAGTGTGGTTCTTAGGGGTTTGCGTGCGCTCTCCGACTTTGAATACGAATTTCAGATGGCACTTATGAATCGAAAACTAAACAGAGATATACAATCCATTTTCTTGATGACCGATTATAAGTGGTTTTATATTAGTTCCACAATTATCAAGGAGGCAGCGAGATTTGGAGGCGACGTGAGTGGCCTTGTTCCTGAAGTCGTATACAAGAAATTAAAGGAAAAATTTAGGAATATAAAAAATACTTGACACACCTTTGGTGATAAGCAATATTTATCACTCAAGAAATTGAAAATGGAATTGGATTTGTATCCATTCAGAAATTTTCCAGGAGAAGGAGGAGAAAGGTGGCTTTAACGAAAGAACAAATCATTGATAGTATCTACCATCAAATCGGTCTAAGTAAAAGCCGATCCCGAAAAGTTGTCGAAAGGCTTTTTGAGCTAATGAAAAAGATTCTGGAAAGCAAAGAAGACTTGCTGATCAGCGGTTTTGGGAAGTTCATTGTAAAAGAAAAGGCAGAAAGGAGGGGCAGAAATCCACAGACCACTGAAGATCTCCAATTAAGAGAGAGGAGAGTCGTTGTCTTTAAAACTTCTGGTGTTCTTCGAAATAAGATAAATCAGGTTTCTAAAGGCTCACGATGAATGCCTCTTCAAAACCCATATTCTCCAACCTCTTTTCAATTTCAGCTGCCTTGGTCAATGTCGTTGATTTAGACACCCATACTCTAAAGATAGTCCCTTTATCTTTGTCATCATAGACAGTTGTCTCTACATAATCGAAAATAACTTTCAGGCGATCAGCAAGCCTGAGTGCGTTATTTTTGCTACTGAAGGCTCCAACCTGAATAGTAAATTCACCAATATTCATATCTCTTATCTCTACTACTGGCTTAGTGCCAGAAGATGATTGCAGTTTCCTGACCTCTCTGCCAAGTGCTACCAATTTTACTTTAGCAGTACCCGGAGCGACTAATCCAATTTCCTTTGCAGCAGAATATGAAAGATCGATAATTCTACCTTTCACAAAAGGTCCACGGTCGTTTATTCTAACAATTGTCCATTTATTATTAGAGATATTTAAGATTTTCACATAAGTGCCTAATGGAAGGGTTTTGTGCGCCGCGCTTTTCTTATACATATCATATATTTCGCTGCTGGCAGTAGGCCTTCCGTGAAATTTCCTCCCATACCACGATGCCTTACCATGCTGTACAAAGCCTTCTGAATTAGTCAAAGGATAATATCGTTCTCCATTGATCACATAAGGTCTTAGTTTAGGGTCTTTGATGTCCCCAGGCAGGAAAATAAGTTTTTTAGGAGGATGTTTAATGGGCTTGACGTAATGTACATCCCTCGCACATGCTGCAAGGCATAGAAGAATGAATAAATATAATGCTACGGGAGATGTTTTTGGGATCTCACAAAAGAGTAAAGAACCTCGTTCTTCCTCACAGGGTTTCCAGGATTGTTTTTTCATGAAAAAAATAAAATTATAAGTAGAGCAGCTTTTTAAATTTTTTATAGAAATTAACCTTGTGTGTCAAGATTAAAAGACATACAGTATATTGTAGTTGAAGCCATATTTGCTAAATTTTAATGATATTAGGTAGTTGACTGGGTAGCACTTGATGTGATTATTAAGGATTAAGTGATCGGGAAGATAAAATAAAAATAGGTCTACATTTTATCGGGAAAAAGCTTGTCGACATAATGTTTTAAGTAGGTGAAAAAAAATCGAACCTGGTGATTTTATTTTTCCCCTAACATTAAGGACATATAATAGGGTGCACTTATGATGAAAAACACTTCAATAGCAGCGGGTCGTGAATAAATGGCCTTAGAAAAACCCCCACTTTTCGATTAAAGACTTAAAAGACAGTAAAATGAATTGACGTCGGCAAACTCTTCTGCCTTCAAGCACTTTAATGCATTACGAAATTACTCTTCCACTAATTGAAAAGCAGTTTAACGTCTTGCTCAGGACCTTTGCATTGATCCGCAGGCTGAACAATGGGTTGCATGTGGAAACATCCATCTCATCGATATCACCTCCTTCCTTAAAATGTAATTTAAGGTTTACTCCTCACATTGTCAAGCAGGAAATCTGATCTGATAAGAAACCGACTATGCAGGAACTCCGACCTGAGCAAAACTGCAGACTAAGGCGGGCGGCAGACTTTCTGGATTTATGCCCTATGTTGCGCTCCAGGCATCAAACACAATACCTTTCCCGCCCGCCTCAGGCAGCAGGGACCTCAACTATTCAGCAACCAATTTTTCGGTTTTAAAAGAGAGTCCCATGTCCTTCCTGGTGCGAAACCTTTTGAACATTGCCAATTTGTTACTATTATTCATGCTTCCTAATAACTCTATATTTACAAAAGGAATTTTTGGCTTGACATAAAAAAGGATTTTTTTTAGATTTACAAATGTAACTATATTGTGACTACAATGTAACCATATTAATCTGTAGTCAAAATATATAAAAGAGCCAAACCACAAACTTTTTAAAAGGTGTAACTTATGAGACTCAAAGATAAAATAGCTTTGGTCACAGGAAGTAGCAGGGGCGTCGGCAGAGCCGTTGCTCTTGGATTTGCGAAGGAAGGGGCAAATGTTGTTGTCAACTACACTTCAAATGAGAAAGCTGCCAATGAGGTAGTTGAAACTATTCAATCAATAGGAAATAAAGCCCTCGCTGTGAAAGCTGATGTGGCAAAAAAATCAGATGCAGAAAAATTGGTTTCTATTGCCATTGATACATTTGGAAGGCTCGACATTTTGGTTAATAATGCTGGATTTACCCGGCCAGCATTGATGATCAAGATGACAGAAGAGAAATGGGATGAGGTAGTGGACATCCACTTAAAAGGTGCTTTTTTGTGCTCCCAGGCAGCAGCACTTCAAATGAAGGAACAAAATAGTGGCAAAATTATTAATTTGACATCTGTGGCCGGAGTCGTGGGGACGGTTGGTCAGATCAATTACAGTGCCGCAAAAGGCGGTGTTATAAGTATGACAAAATCTATTGCTCGAGAACTCGCCCGCTATAATATATGTGCTAATGTGATATCCTTAGGCATTGTGGCAACGGATATGACAGAAAAGATAAGGTCCGATGAAAAGCTTAAAGAGATCTATTTGAATCGAATTCTTCTAAAACGCTTTGCTGAACCAGATGATATCTCACCCGCCTTTGTCTTTTTCGCATCGGATGAAAGCAATTACATCACTGGCCAACTCCTATGTGTAGATGGGGGTTATGGAATGATTTAAAAGGCCGGTTGAGCAATTAAATAGTTGAGTAGTTAAATAGTCTAACTCCTCAACTAACCGTTCAAATATGCAACGAATTAATCAGTCAACCAGAATACAAGGAGGAATAAAATGGTAACAATACCGGATAAAATTCACACCTGGCAGATGGTTCAACCCACAACACGAGACAGAGAAACAGGCGAGGTTACATCAGGCAAGCTCGAAAAGACAGAAATTCCTACCCCTGAACTAAAGGCCGGAGAGGTCCTTGTAGAAATTGCGGGTTGCGGCGTATGCCACACAGACCTTGGGTATTTTTATGATGGTGTACCTACCGTTTCAAAACCTCCCTTGACATTAGGGCATGAAATTTCAGGGACTGTAGTGGCTGGGGATGATGCATGGATTGGCAAAGAGGTTATTATCCCAGCAGTAATGCCCTGTCGCCAGTGTATTCTCTGCAAAACAGGTCGAGGCAATAGGTGTCTTGCCCAAAAGATGCCGGGTAATAGCATTGGTCTCTATGGTGGTTTTTCAAGCCATATACCAGTTCCGAGCATTGATCTTTGTGAAGTCAAAGACAGCGGAGAAATACCTCTCTCCCACTTGGCGGTTGTAGCCGACGCTGCTACTACCCCTTACCAGGCAGCCAAAAGGGCTGATTTACAACCTGGAGATAACGTGGTGGTGGTAGGGATTACGGGTGGTGTAGGCCAATATATGGGTCAGGTCGCTAAGGCCCTGGGAGCAAAGACCGTATTAGGAATAGCGCGAAACAAAGAAAAATTGGATAGGGCCCTAAAATTTGGGACAGATTTTGTTATCAACTCTACAGATAAAGATGCAAAGGATGTTTCAAAAGAATTTAGGGGCATTTGTAAAGAAAGAGGACTTCCCAATACTGGATGGAAGATCTTTGAGGTAACAGG
The DNA here is from genome assembly GCA_964423495.1 of uncultured Desulfobacteraceae bacterium. GTDB lineage: Bacteria > Desulfobacterota > DSM-4660 > Desulfatiglandales > Desulfatiglandaceae > CAYRFN01. The sequence continues at coordinate 14,906 of CAYRFN010000037.1, read as the reverse complement.
CGTGAAGCCCGGCCAGGAGATTTCTTTGGCCTTGCTAGGCTTTACCGGAAAACTGATCGTAGTAGGCTTTGGCCTTGCCAAGACAGAATATGCAATCGGACGCCTCATGGCCTTTGATGCCGATATCTTGGGCACCTGGGGTTGCCTCCCCGAATACTACCCGATCGTTCTTGATATGGTTTTGGGAGGAAAAATCAATATAGAGGAGTTTGTAGAAACGCGTCCTATGAGCACAATTGAAGAGACATTTGCGGAAGCCCACAAGACACCGCCAATGAAAAGGATTGTACTGACACCGGATTTCTAAAGAGTGTTTGTGATATGTCCTGAATCGTTGGTTTTAATCAACAAGTGAAAACGTTTGCCTGATAAATAATTTTAAAAACATAAGGAGGTAGAAATTATGGCTTTAGAATGGATGCCGAAAGATGATGAAAAGAAAGATCATTTGTTGCACACCGATGTTCACTGGGGAACAGATGCAGATGCCCCCTGCGTGGTTCACGAAAAACGTCCCCTGACAGATCCCAATGGGAATGTAGTGGACGGGCTTTTCGTGTCATGGATTCGCCTGAACAACCCCAAACAGTATAACTCTTACACAACAGAAATGGTCAAGGGTGTGATCGCGGGTTTTGAAAATGCTTCTCTTGACAGGAGCGTTGTTGCGGTCGTATTTACGGGAACGGGTCCATATTCCTTTTGTACCGGCGGTAATACCACGGAATACAGTGAATTTTACAGCATGAGATGCGATGAATACGGCCAGTACATGGAACTCTTCAACCACATGGTGGATTCCATCCTCGCATGTAAAAAGCCGGTAATCTGTCGCGTTAATGGCATGAGGGTGGCTGGTGGCCAGGAGATAGGTATGGCCTGCGATCTTGCCATCGCATCAGACCTGGCCATTTTTGGACAGGCCGGCCCCAGGCACGGTTCTGCTCCTGATGGTGGTTCATCTGATTTTCTCCCATGGTTTCTTGGGATGGAGGATGCCATGTGGAACTGCGTCTCTTGCGAGATGTGGTCTGCCTATAAGATGAAGATGAAAACACTCATCAGCAAGGTAGTCCCGGTCCTCAAGGTAGACGGAAAATGGGTGCGAAATCCCATGATTATCACCGATAAATATGTTGAAGATGGTGAGATTGTCTATGGTGAATTTAAGGCTGGTGAGGAAGGCAAAGAAGCCAGGGCCTTTGTCAAGGAGCATCAGCCCAATGCGGACTTTGAACTGCTGGACAAAGAAGTGGATAAGATTGTATGGACCTTTACCAATCTTTTCCCTGGATGCCTGATCAAATCCATTGATAGTGTCCGAGCCAAAAAGAAGTTCTTCTGGGATTACTCCAAGAACTACAACAGGCACTGGCTGGCGGCCAATATGAGCGGTGAGGCCTTCTTAGGTTTTGGGGCCTTTAATACCAAGAGTATTACAGGTAAAGATACGATTGACTTCATTAAGTTTCGCCAGAACATCGCCGAATGTAAGACCTGGGATTACGATATGTTTGCGGAAGTTCTTGGGGAGCCGCAGAAATAGCAGTCCTATTCTGACGTAATTTGTTTATATGGCAGGCAGGGCTCGTAAGGCAGACCCGCCTGCCATATTTTATTGAGCGTGTCGGTATTATCCACTGGAACGAACCATCTAAGGTGGAAAGGAGTGTGATCATTATGGGTTACGAGCATATTGAAAGCAAGTTTGAAGACGGGCTTGGCACCGTCACCCTTAACAGACCGCCAGTGAATGTCTTGAACATTGCTATGATGGAAGAGATAAATGATGTATTAGAGGGGTGGCAGGGCATGAAGGACCTTAAGGTGGTGCTTTTTAACGCCAAAGGAAAATGCTTTTCTGCCGGTGTGGATGTCGGGGAACACATGGGAGATCTTGTCTTCAAAATGATCGAGGTGTTCCATGGCATGTTTCGCCTCATGGATAAGCTCGGGGTTCCAACCGTCGCTTCGATATATGGCTCCTGTTTAGGAGGTGGATGTGAGCTTGCCATTTTTTGCGATCTTGTAGTGGCATCTAAGAGTACAAAATTGGGCCAACCTGAGATCCAGGTAGGAGTATTTCCACCTATTGCTGCGCAGATTATGCCCCGAATTATTGGAAGAAAAGCTGCTATGGATCTGATACTCTCCGGGAAAATAATATCTGCTGAAGAGGCTCTGAAGATAGGACTTGTAAACAAAGTGGTACCAGCCGAAGAACTGGAATCGGAAACTACTGAATTTATAAAACCCTACCTAAAGCTGAGCGCCAAGGTCTTAAGAATTACCAAAAAGGCCATCATGGCTGGTTTGATGGATAACCTTGAACCTTCTCTCAAGATCATTGAGGATATATACCTAAACGAACTCATGAAGACCGCTGATGCCCATGAAGGGTTGAAGTCTTTTTTGGAGAAACGAAAACCTGAATGGAGAAATGAATAGTTATATTGAAAAGACCCCTAAACGTTAAAGAAACCAGGATTTTGTTTAGGGGTTTATGGTACGAGAAATTATCAATTATCAGAGCCCTTTATCTGGATCAAACATTGTCTTTGATATAATTTACAATCTCATCAGTATTGGTTCCGGGCCCGAAAATTTCCGCAATGCCGGCATCTTTCAACGCAGGTATATCTTCATCAGGTATAATTCCTCCGCCCATGACAAGTATACCTTCCGCACCTTTTTCCCTTAAAAGTTCCATAACCTTCGGAAAAATATAATCATGGGCACCAGAAAGGATGCTCATGGCGATGACATCCACATCCTCCTGGATAGCCGATTCCACAATCTGAGTCGGAGTTTGTCTCAGACCAGTGTATATAACCTCCATCCCTGCATCCATTAAGGCGGAAGCTATTACCTTAACCCCTCTGTCATGACCATCAAGTCCCGGCTTTGCCGCTAAGACTCTTATTTTCTTGGCTTTCTCCATATCGACATTTCTCCTGATAACCAAACTTTAAATTACTAACCCCTTAATCCCAATATCTTAACTCCCGAGAGTCTTTACCTGCTGATATTCTCCGAATACCTCTCTCAAGGTATTACAGATCTCTCCAAGTGTGGCATAAGCCATGGCCGCCTTTAAAATAAGAGGCATAAGGTTGTCATTTCCTTCTGCACACCTTTTTAGATCGGAAAGGCAACTATTTACCTTTTCGTTGTCTCTTTCTGATCTGAGTTTCTTAAGCCTTTCAATCTGGGCAATGCGGACTGCGGGATCTACCCTCAGGAGATTGGTCGGCTTTTCCTCCTCTACCTGGAATCGATTTAGCCCAACCACAATCCTTTCTCCTTTTTCAATCTCGCGCTGGTATGTGTAGGCGCTGTCCTGAATCTCACGCTGGATGTAGCCCTTTTCTATGGCAGAAACAGGGCCTCCCATCTCATCTATCGTTTTTATATACTTCTCTGCCCTTTCAAAGATTTCCTTTGTCAAGGCCTCCACATAATATGAACCGCCTAAAGGATCCACTGTGTCAGTAACTCCTGTCTCATAGGCTACTAACTGTTGTGTGCGAAGGGCAACCTGAACGGCCTCTTCTGAGGGTAGGCACAGGGCCTCGTCCATGGAGTTTGTATGCAAAGACTGTGTACCTCCTAAGACGGCGGCCAACGCCTGAAAGGCCACTCTTACAATATTATTTTTTGGTTGTTGAGCCGTCAAGGAACATCCTGCGGTCTGGGCATGAAACCGAATCATCGTGGACCTGGGATTCTTGGCATTGAATCTCTCTTTCATGATCTTTGCCCATAATCTCCTGGCGGCCCTGTATTTGGCGACCTCTTCGAAAAAATCCAGGTGGGCATTGAAAAAGAAAGAAAGTTTGGGACCAAAGGCATCCACATCAAGCCCTGCTTCAAGGGCTGCTTCCACGTATGCGATCCCGTTGGCCAACGTAAAAGCCACTTCCTGCACTGCTGTGGAACCGGCCTCTCTGATATGATAACCGCTGATGCTGATTGTGTTCCACATGGGAGCCTTTTCAGCACAATATGAAAATATGTCTGTGATAATCCTCATAGAAGGTTTTGGAGGAAAGATATATGTCCCTCTTGAAGAGTATTCCTTTAAAATGTCATTCTGTATAGTGCCCCTCAATTTTTCCGTTGGAACGCCTTGCTTCTCTGCAACCGCAATGTACATAGCCAATAAAATACCTGCTGGCGCATTGATAGTCATGGAAGTACTGACCTGATCAAGGGATATGCCATCAAAAAGTATTTCCATATCCTTCAATGAATCAATGGCCACACCTACCTTTCCTACTTCCCCAATGGCCATTTCATCATCCGAATCATAGCCGATCTGAGTGGGGAGATCGAAGGCCACGGATAATCCCGTTTGTCCCTCTTTTAGAAGAAATTTGTATCGTTGATTAGATTCTTCGGCCGAAGCAAATCCTGCATACTGCCTCATAGTCCAGTACTGCCCTCTGTACATGGTCGGTTGAACACCTCTGGTAAAGGGATATTCTCCTGGGAAGCCGATCTCGGATAAATAATTATCGTCATTCCTCTCAACCGGAGAATAAAGCCTATTTATAGGAATGCCGGATGTGTTGACAAACTCCTTATTTCTTTCGGGGTGCTTGCTCAAACTCTTTTCGACATTCTCTGACCATTTTTTCAATGCGTTTAACAGGTCTTTATTACTTTCCATATTGGCCATGTTCGGCCTCCTTATCTAATTTCAAGGCATTTAAGAATACCATATTATTAACATTTTAAAGAGCTCGTTTCAAAAAAATATTTCAAAAACCTTGAGTATGTCAAATTTTTTACAAGTATACAGAATTAATCTTGACAATGACTTGTAGCTTTATTATAGCCACATCGTAACTATAAGAAGGCTACAGCAACTTATAATTTTTAAGAGAGAACTTTAGCATGACAGTTAACGAAATCCTGGATATGTTATATGGAACCCTTCACACGACCGGGGTGTTCAACTTCCAGTGGAATATCATTATCATGTGGGGTGTAGGTTGCCTTTTCATATACCTTGCGATTGCAAAAAAGTATGAACCTCTTCTCTTGCTCCCCATTGGCTTCGGGATATTTATTGTTAATTTCCCCCTTGTCCCACTTATGGGATATTCCCATGGCCACGCCCAGCTTTTACAGGTATTTTACCACTACGGCCTTGAATGGGAGGTAATCCCATGTGTTATTTTTCTTGGCTTGGGGGCCATGACCGATTTTGGTCCACTTATTGCGAATCCTAAGACCTTACTTATTGGAGCTGGTGCACAATTAGGTGTCTTCATCACCTTTACTGGCACAGTGTTGGTTGGCTTTACTCTAAAGGAAGCAGCCTCAGTTGGAATTATTGGCGGAGCAGATGGTCCAACAACTATTTATCTGACGCAACACCTGGCCCCCCAACTCCTGGGCCCAAATGCATTGGCGGCCTATTCCTACATGGCAATGGTCCCGCTCATCCAACCACCTCTAATAAGGTTAATGACAAATAATGATGAGAGAAAGATTCATATGCGCCAGTTAAGGCCAGTTTCAAAGCAAGAAAAGATCATCTTTCCCATTGTTACAGCAGGAATCATCGCTCTTCTGGTACCTTCTGTTATCCCTTTGATGGGCATGTTTATGCTCGGCAACCTAATGAAGGAAAGCGGCGTTGTCGGCAGGCTAACAGAATCGGCACAGGGATCGTTGATGAACATCGTGACAATATTTTTAGGCATTTCTGTGGGTGCCACAATGCATGCAGACAAATTCCTAAGCTGGAAACCCCTTTTTATTTTTGGCTTAGGTCTTATTGATTTTGCAGTCTGTACAATAGGTGGCATCTTGACCGTCAAGATCATGAACCTTTTTCTAAAAGAGAAGATCAACCCGATAATTGGAGCAGCAGGGGTTTCAGCAGTCCCAATGGCGGCGCGGGTATCTCAGGTGATAGGTATGAAATACGATAAAACCAATCATCTTTTGATGCATGCGATGGGACCCAACCTTGCCGGTGTCATTGGCTCGGCCGCTGCTGCAGGCATGTTTATCGCTATGTTTGACTGATATCCATTGTTAGTAGTAAGTGGTCCATATAAAACAACTGACAATTTTTTTATTCAGGAATGAAAAATGAAAAACATCAAGATCTTATTTCTGGTATTCTGTTTGTGTTATCCTCTCTCAGTTGGTGCTGATGACTTTCTTGGTGCTCCGATTGTACCACAAGGAAAAGAGATCAAAAAAAGCGATTCCCGATTGGAAATTAAAACAGATATGTCTCATGACGAGGCCGTCAAATTTTATAAGATGGCATTACAAGGGATGAGGGATATCAAATTTCGCGAGTGGAAGGTGGCAACTTATATAGAAGACGATGGAAAACTTGCCTGGCATTCCATCACCATTTCAAAAGGAGATGAAGAGGGAACCAGTATCACTATTGTCAAAGACAACTGGACCTGGATTATCGGAACCCTTATCCTCAGATATATAGGCGTTTTTGTGGTTCTAATGGTACTTTTCATGGGATTAGCGGTTTCCGGAAAAATTATATCAAGTGTGGTAACAAAAATGGAGGCAAAAAGGGAAGATAGTTAAAGGGGGATGTTTCCGTGCCTTCTCTCTGGAATCGAATCCTTTTTATTTTTGAGCATCATCAGGGCCTTTATTAACCTTGGTCTGGTGTTTTCCGGAAAGATGATTTGATCAATGTACCCTAGTTCTGCCGCCTTAAAAGGACTTGCAAAATTATTCCTAAACTCTTGAACCAGCATCTCTCTGGTCGCATCTGCATCTTCAGAGTCAGCAATCGTTTTTCTAAAAATAATATTGACAGCTCCTTCTGGCCCCATCACGGCGATCTCAGCGGTTGGATAGGCGTAGTTGATATCCCCTCCATGGTGTTTGCTTGACATTACGTCATAGGCCCCGCCATAAGCCTTGCGGGTGACCACTGTAATCTTAGGGACTGTGGCCTCACAATAAGCATAAATTATCTTTGCTCCATGTTTGATGATTCCACCATACTCTTGATTGACTCCAGGTAAAAATCCCGGAACATCCACAAAAGTAATCAGAGGAATATTAAAGCAGTCACACATTCGTACAAATCTCGCACATTTCATGGAAGCATTAATATCGAGGCATCCGGCCAGAAACTTTGGTTGATTTGCGATAATTCCCACCACTAACCCATCCAAACGCCCAAAACCCACGACTATGTTAGTCGCATAGTGTTCTTGAACCTCAAAAAACCGGTTATTATCTAATACTGACAGGATAATTTCCTTCATATCATAGGGCTTCCTAGGATTGGTGGGGACTATTTTATTCAGTGATTTATCTATCCGTACAGGGTCATCTGTGCATTCAACAACAGGTGGACTCTCGCGGTAGTTCTGGGGCAAATATGTAAGAAGTTCCTTAACCCTATCAAGGGCTGCTTTGTCAGAATCCTCGGCAAAGTGGGCAACACCGCTTTTGGTATTATGAGTCATAGCGCCCCCAAGTTCCTCAGGTGTCACTTCTTCGTGGGTGATAGCCTTAATAACCTGTGGGCCGGTAACAAACATATTACTTGTCTTTTTCACCATTATAGTAAAATCAGTGAGGGCCGGCGAATAGACAGCCCCACCTGCACAGGGTCCCATAATAACCGATATCTGAGGTATCACCCCGGAAGACCAGACATTTCTTTTAAATATTTCACCATAGCTTCCAAGGCTTACAACCCCTTCTTGGATTCTAGCACCGCCCGAGTCATTCAACCCGATAATGGGCGCACCATTTCGAATGGCCAGATCCATAACCTTGCATACCTTTTCCCCAAAAGGACCGCTCAAAGATCCACCAAATACAGTGAAATCTTGGGAAAAGATAAAAACATTTCTTCCCTTTATGGTTCCATAACCGGTTACGACGCCATCGCCAGGAATCTTGGTTTTTTCCATCCCAAAGTCATGACATCGGTGGACAACAAACTTATCAATTTCCTCAAAACTATCCTTATCAAGAAGATAACCGATTCTTTCCCTTGCAGTCATCTTCCCTTTGGCATGTTGCTGATCAATACGTTTCTGTCCACCCCCCAACTCGGCCCCAAGGTTTCTTCTTTCCAGTTCCTTGAGCTTATCTTCGATGTCCATTTAGGACCTCCATGACAAGGGTCACTAAATTATTAAACGATTTGTTAAAGAACGCTGCTAAAAAAACTTCTTATTGTATGTCAAATACATCACTCAAGAACTACCATAACAGCATCGGCCTCCACAGTATCACCCTTTTTGCATTTAATCTCTTTTACTGTACCGGATTCATTGGCAACAATGGGAAGTTCCATCTTCATGGCCTCAATAATGACCACCTCATCACCTTCATTGACCGTGTCACCCAGATTTACCTTCACCTCAATCACCTTTCCACCCATAGGAGCAATAATCTCACTCACAATCAGCACCTCCTGTAATAAAATTTTCTTAACGGACTCGTTCAGTCCTACTCTATTAACAGAAATATTTATCCCTCAAAATTCCTTAAATGATATATTTAAAACACATAACAATTCTATCTTTTACAATTTTATAAACATTCTTTTAAACCATTAACATACATAAATTGTCAAGAATAATATCCGAGAAGATGGTTGTAGTTGACTAAAAGTACGTTTTATTATCACCTTTTACACGTGATTTCCAACTTATCCTGGGGTTGATTATATCATAAACACCCTTAAGAACTTCTTCTTGACACAACCTATTAATTTTGTTAATTTTTTACATGTATATTTTCAAACCAAATAAAAGTAGTACATAATTTTTCTATCGAACAACCTATGATTTATCCATACCTTAAGAAAGGTTAGGGAGGACATAAATGTCACATTATAAGTGGGTTGCAGAAACAAGAAAAGGTAAAATCCTCAAAGGAGAACTCGAAGCTGACAATGAAAAGATAGCCTTGCTCCAATTAAGGCGACGAAACCTCATAGTAAAGAAAATAAAACCAAAGCCTAAAGATCTTTTTGAAAGCATCTCTTTCATGCAACCCAAGGTTACTAAAAAGGATCTGGTCATTTTTACCAGACAATTTTCCACCATGCTTGACGCAGGACTTCCTCTTGTTCAGGGGCTCACCATCCTTTATGAACAAACAGAAAATAAGACTTTTAAAAATGTACTCAAACAGGTGGTTAATGATGTTGAAGGAGGTTCGAGCTTGGGTGAAGCGTTGGGAAAACACCCAAAAGTATTTGACAATCTATTTGTCAATCTGGTCACTGCTGGGGAGGTGGGAGGCATATTAGATAGCATTTTTCAGCGTCTGGCTAATTACATTGAAAAGGCAGAAAAGCTCAAATCCCAGGTTAAAGGCGCTATGGCTTATCCAATCATTATTATGTCCATCGCCATCCTGGTTATAGGAGTGATTCTAATCTTTGTGATCCCTGTTTTTGAAAATATGTTTGCCGATTTGGGGTCTGCCCTTCCTGTTCCTACCCAAATTGTTGTGAATATGAGCAAATTTTTAAAAGGGAATATTATCTATTTAATGGGTGCTATTCTCTTAATCTGTTTTCTTTTTAAGAAATACAGAGACTCCAAAGCGGGAAGGAAGAAAATAGATGCACTGCTCTTGAAACTGCCTGTAATTGGCCTAGTTTTAAAAAAGGTAGCTATTGCAAGATTTACGCGAACGTTAGGTACAATGATCAGCAGCGGTGTATCTATCCTGGAGGCACTAGACATCGTGGCTAAGACATCAGGCAATGTTATCCTTGAAGAGGTGATCCTTGAGATACGTGGCAGTATTGCCGGAGGACAAACTATTGCTGAACCGCTTTCGGGAAGCGATATTTTCCCAGGCATGGTTGTTCAGATGATTTCTGTAGGTGAAGCGACAGGAGCACTTGACACTATGCTTGAAAAAATCGCTGATTTTTATGAAGACGAGGTTGACACCTCCGTAGCAGCCATGACCTCTATGTTAGAACCCATATTTATGGTATTCCTCGGAGGGGCTATAGGCGGACTCCTAGTAGCAATGTATCTTCCTATCTTCAAGATGGCTGCAGGATTGACGTTACAGGGATAGCTTTAGCAACATGATAAAGAATGAAATGAAAATTCCTCAATTGGAACTCTTCGGTCGCCTTCAAATCCTTATACTCTTGAGGGCTATCTTTTTCTCCGTCCTTTTGGGAGCTTCCATATTCATCCAGATCAAAGAGACCAAAATCTATTTCGGGGATATCCAGACATCCCATTACCTGCTTATCGGCATTGTCTATATCTTGACCTTTATTTATTCAATCATCCTCAAATATTTTAAGAACCTTTTTTGGTTTGCCTATGTTCAGCTTTTGCTGGACACTATTCTTATCACGGTAGTCATTTATACAACTGGCGGTCTCGGAAGCGTATTTAATCTTCTTTATTTCCTGGCTATTATCAGCGGAAGCATTATTCTATACCGTAAGGGGGGCATTATCATTGCGTCCAGTAGCAGCCTTCTTTATACTATTTTGATATGTCTGCACTATTTCAAACTCATTCAACCATTTGGCACAGAAGTGCTGCATCTAACAGAATATAGTGATTTTCATTTTTCCTATCTGGTTCTTGTCAATATTTGGGCTTTTTACATGCTGGCCTATCTTGTCAGCTATCTTACAGAACAGGGTAGAAAAGACCGCGTTGAACTGCAAAATAAACAGAAAGATATTGACAAGCTGGAGGTCCTCAACGAAAGCATCATCGACAGTATGAATTCAGGCTTGATTGCCCTTAATGGCCATCAAAAAATTGTTCTCTTCAACCCGGCCGCTGAGGAGATCTTTGGGATGAAGTCCGCTGAAGTTTCAGGTCAGAAAGTTAATGAAGCGCTTCCGTTTCTCAGCAGCTATTTGACTAACGAGCAATTTCTATCAAAAAGTATTCCTGAGAAGACACCAATGTTTATTGATCTTGAATACCGGAGATCTGACGGGGTAAAAACCCCCATCAGGTTTTCCATCTCACCTCTTTGGCACTTATTGGGGAATCAGAGAGGCCATATACTCGTTTTTCAGGATATGACAGAGATTAAACGGATCGAAGAAGAAATGAAAAAGGTAGAAGACCTGGCCATGGTTGGCAGCCTTGCATCAGGTGTAGCTCATGAGATCAGGAACCCCATGGCTTCCATTAGCGGATCAATCCAGATGTTAAAGGATAGACTGGAGGAAGATGATATCAACAGTCGGCTCATAGATATCATTTTAAGAGAAATCACTCGGCTAAACCATCTGACCGATGACTTTCTGCTTTTCGCCAGGCCCAAAAAGGCAAACCTTCAAAGTTTTGATCTTAACCAGTTGATTCTCGAATCCCTTGATCTATTAAAGAACAGCCAGCACTGGAACCGAAAGATAGAGGTGTATACAAAATTTTACCATCCAATTAAGCTCGAATCTGATTCAGAACAGATCAAACAAGTTTTATGGAACTTGGTTTTGAATGCCTGTGAGTCCATGCCTGATGGAGGCTCGTTATATATCGTAACAGACATTAAATCAGATCAAAAAAGGGCAGAGATTGTTGTCCGCGATACAGGAAGGGGTTTTGATGAAAAAGCCCTATCACAGCTTTTCATCCCTTTTTTTACAACCAAGGAAGGAGGAACAGGTTTGGGATTGGCTATTGTGAAGCAGATAGTGGAAGGATTACATGGAGATGTCTCTGGGGGCAATCATCCTGATGGGGGCGCCAAGATCACCATTTTGCTGCCTTTATCCCCGGGATGACCGAATAAGGAAAAGCACAAATAAAAATCCGCAATCAAAAATCGGTAATACTATGAAATTATGTCCATATTAGACCAGCATTGGTTCTCAAATATAAGTCATCCAAGCCGCTACATTGGAAATGAGATCAACTCGATCAGGAAAGACCTTAAAAAAACAGAGGTATCCATTGCCCTTGTATTTCCTGATGTCTATGAAGTTGGCATGTCTCATCTGGGGCTTAAAATCCTCTATCATATCCTTAATAGTCAACACTGGCTGGCCGCTGAAAGGGCCTTTTCACCTTGGATCGATCTGGAAAAGGAATTAAGAAGCCATCAAATTCCTATCACCACACTTGAATCCGGGCGTCCTCTCTCAAGCTTTGATATTATTGGTTTTAGCCTTCAGCACGAGCTTTCCTATACTAATGTCTTGAATATTCTTGATCTCGCAGGTATCCCTTTCCTTGCAACGGAAAGAAAGGATGAAGACCCTTTAATCATTGCCGGTGGACCAGCCTGCTTCAATCCGGAGCCAATTGCCGAGATTTTTGATGTCATGGTAATAGGGGATGGTGAGGCAGTGACTCTCGAGCTATGCCAGACTGTGCGCAAGGCAAAACAGCGAAACATATCAGGCAAGAGAGAGCTTCTTTTTCAATTGTGCCATATCAAAGGGATTTATATTCCGTCCTTCTTCCGAATCCATTATAGCCCTGAAGGATCTATTAATGAAATTGAACCCTTAGTTCCAGAGTATAAAGTCGTGAGAAAAGCCATCCTTCCGGATATTGATGGCTACCCTTTTCCCCTCCATCAGATTGTCTCTTTTATGGAATTGATTCATGACCGTATTGTAATTGAAATTGCACGCGGGTGCACACGAGGTTGTCGATTCTGCCAAGCAGGTATGATCTATCGTCCAGTGCGAGAACGAAGTCCTGAATCAATCCTTGAAAAAGCGAAAGAAGTCTTAAGACTCACTGGTCATGAAGACCTGTCTCTTATGTCTTTGAGTTCTGGAGATTATTCCTGTATCGAGCCGCTCCTCAAGGCCTTAATGGATAGGCAATCTAGTGAAAAAGTCGCCGTAAGCCTTCCTTCTCTAAGGGTCGATAGTTTGAGCCCTTCATCGATTGAACAGATAAAAAGAGTCAGAAAAACCGGCTTTACACTTGCTCCGGAGGCAGGTAACGATCGCCTAAGAGGAATCATCAATAAAGGACTAACCCAAAATGATATACTGGAAACAGCGCAAGAGGTCTATGATGCAGGATGGAATTTGATCAAACTTTACTTCATGATAGGTCTTCCCTTTGAGGAGGAGACAGACCTTCATGATATAATTGACCTGGTAAAACAGATTACAAGTTTAGGGGCTAAAAGAGGAAAGAGGTCTAAGCTCAATGTCAGCATTTCAACCTTTGTACCTAAATCTCATACTCCATTTATGTGGACACCCCAAATCCCTATTGGGGAAAGCCAACGTCGTATACAATTGATTCGCGAAGGGCTCAAAGGAAGCCGTGTCCGTGTAAAATGGAATCAGCCTGAATTGAGCTGGCTGGAAGGTATCTTCTCAAGAGGTGACAGGAGACTTACAAAAACCCTTATAGAGGCTTGGAAATTAGGAGCCAAATTTGATGCCTGGTCTCAGCATCTCAAGATGGAAATTTGGGAAAAGGCCTTAACCCGCACGGGATTAGACCCCTGCTTTTATCTTCATAGGGAAAGATTCCCGGATGAAATCATGCCCTGGGACCATATCATATCAGGGGTTACCAAGATTTTTTTAGAGACCGAGTGGGAAAGGGCACAACAAGGAGAATCGACATCTGATTGCAGGGAAAAATGCTTAGAATGCGGCGTATGCGACCATACAACTATTGATCCTGTCCTCTTTAGGAATTGGGGCTTCTCATATAATCTAAATAAGCCTCTTTTAGGACCTGTAATTTCTCCTTCGAAAAAATATCGCCTCACCTTCTCAAAGCTAAACCATGCCAGGTATCTCAGTCACCTGGAACTCGTTCGAGTATTTATAAGGGCCTTTAGAAGGGCCGGGTTAAGTCTTGTATATTCCAGAGGTTTTCACCCCATGCCCAAGGTGTCTTTTGGCTGCGCTTTACCAGTCGGCACTGAAAGCATGCAAGAAACTGTAGATATTGAAGTCGTTGAACCGTTTGACTCCCAATATTTAAAGGAAACCATTAATCAACAACTGCCTCTTGGTATAACTGTATCCGTCATTGAAGAGGTCTCCTCAAATAAAAAAAATGCGCACTTAAAGGAAAGCCATTTTATTATAACCCTAAATGGGATTAAATTGAGAGAAGAGGATCTAAAAGGGTTTTTAAAATCAGGCTATTTTCCTGTTATCAAAGTCAATAAGAAGGGAAAACAGGAGATTAATGCGAGGCCCTTGGTTAGATCTATGAGTCTGATTTCATCCAACCAGATAAGAATGGCATTGAGACACACTTCTGGCCCTGAGCTTAAACCTGCCGAAATAGTTAGGAGTGTGTTCTCATTAAAGGATTATAGTGCCAATGAAATAAATGTATTGAAAACCAGGCAGATCTTTGAATAATCGATCGGTAATGTTCAAAAGTTTTAGAACATAAGAAAAGGGCATAGGATGACCATTTAGTCTTTTTTGCGTCCTTTTTTAAGTTTATCTAAGCCGTCTTCAATATGTTTTTTCATAAATATTTTCTTGCAGTTAGTGCACTGATACATTTCCTCGGTCAACTTCTCATAGATAAGATCATCGGAAAAATTGACCCTGTAAAACTTAAGAGAAAAATTGTATACAAGCTTGAAGTCTTTGTTAGCACAATTATTACATAAGAAATAATCTTGGAGATCCTCCATCCGCGATTCCTCCTAAAAAAATGCTATTTCACTGTTTAATGTTTTCCTTTATAAAAGTAAATCCTCAAAACAAGCATCCCCTTTTGACACCGTGTACCATAAGGAGGCGGCTAAATCATATGACCTTGAATCTGTTTATAGCTATCATTTACTTTAATAGGATTCAACCCAAACTTTGGATTACAATTAATTGATAATGTTCAAAAGGTTTCGCAACTGGAAGGACATGGGGCTCTCTTTTAAGAACCGAAAAATTGGTTGCTGGCCTCTGGCTCGTAGAGCCTACGCCTCGG
>CAYRFN010000036.1:0-29951 GCA_964423495.1 uncultured Desulfobacteraceae bacterium | reverse complement strand
GGCAAATTGCCTACAATATATAGATTCACCCACGAAAAACTGTGAAGGACCTAATGTTTCTGATATTTATCAGGAAAATAGAATAAAAGAGGTTTTGACATCTTGTTCCAATATAATGATTTTGAAGGACGAAGCCCACCATATATACAGTTTTGAAAAGGCATGGAAGAAGATACTTTTAGGTCTTAATAAAGATTTAGTTTCTCAATACGGTAAAGGCATTAATATGGAGTTAGACTTCTCGGCTACGCCTAAAACTGAAACCGGGGCTTTATTCCCATGGATTATCGTGGACTTCTCACTCAAAGAAGCCATTGAAATGAACATCGTAAAATTACCACTAAAAGGTATAGTCAAAGATGCTTCCGAGATTGCCTCAACTAAAGCCGTTGAGAGATATAGGGCGTGGATTGATGCTGGGATAAGAAGATGGCGAGAATACAAAAAGGCACTAAAACCATTAGCAAAAAAGCCTGTGCTGTTTTTTCAATGCCCTGAAAACAAGGAGGCAGACGAAATATTTGGGTATGTGAACTCTGCTGTTCCAGACCTTAAAGATAAAGTATTACTGATACATACAGATAGCACTGGAGAAGTAAAAAAAGCTGACCTGCCCAAGGCAAGAGAGTTTGCAAAGAGTATTGATGATCCTAATCCAGAGAAGAATCCCTACGAGGCAATAGTAAGTACATTGATGTTAAATGAAGGTTGGGATGTGAGAAATGTAAATGTTATTGTGGGGCTTCGGTCTTACACATCAAAAAGAAAGGTGCTCCCAGAACAGGTCATTGGGAGAGGCTTAAGAAAAATGTTTCCAGAGGAAGATGCAAATATAGACAAATCTGTAAATGTTCTCGAAGTCATTGGACCTCCAGGGCTGATAGATATTCTTGAAGAATTAGAAAATCAGGAAGGTATAAAGTTTGCCGAATTTGACACCGGGAAGTCGCTTAATTTAACCACTATATTTGTAGATGAAAATAAATTGGATAAGGACATTAAAATACCGATCCTGAGTCCAAGAATTCTCATAAGAGAATTTTATTTAGATGAAATAGAGATTGACAACTTACCAACTCTTTCCATTCCTTTAGAGAATAAGATTATAGAGATGGAATATGTGGCAATAGATATGCTTAAAGGAATGGAAGTTATAAAGAGAAAATGGGATTTACCTGTGCCGCAGGATTCTAAAAGTGTAATTGCCTATTATACCGACCAGATACTTAAGCAACTAAAAATCGGCGGTTCTTTTGCCAATTTTTATCCAGTAGTAAAAAAATATGTGGTGGAAAAATTGTTTACTGAGAAAGTTGACTTTGAAGACCCCAGAGTTCTTTTCAAGTTGAGTTCCCCTGAGGTGCAGGAACAACTGATAAATTTGTTTGTAAATGCATTTAGAGATATGACTTTCACCGAAAGAGAACCTGAAAAGAGGGATGCTATAAAACTCTCGGATACGAGACCTTTTGTATGGTCAAAATTGGTTTATCCTGCAAATAGATGCATTTTTAACTATGTCCCGTGCGATAATAATTTTGAAGTAGATTTTGCCAAGTTTTTAGATGGAGCTGAGGATGTAGAAGCTTTCAGTAAAATCGTTTCCAAAATAGGGTTCTTTGTAGAATATAAAGATTCAAAGGATAACCTTAGACTATATTACCCCGACTTTGTAGTGACAATTGACGAGAGCGAAGGATTAATTATTGAGACAAAAGGTAGAGAAGATGTTGATGTTTGGCATAAGGACAAAAGGATAAAAAAATGGTGCAAGGATGCGACGGGTTTATCGGGAAGTAAGTGGTCATTCATAAGAATTGACCAGGAAGAATTTGAAAAATACAGATTTAAAAGCGTTAAAGAATTAATCTCAACAACGGGGAGTTGATTTAGATACCGCCACATCAGATAACACAGTATATACGCTACGGGCTAACGCCCTTGCCCTTCAGGACATTGCTACCTTCGGTCGCAACGTCGTATATGATGGAATCGTTAGGCGACATTGCAAAGTTTAGAGGAGGAATATGACCATGAGTTTAATGAATGAGTATATCGAAAAGATCAAAGGAGGTTGGGGCGGTACGGAATTAGAATCTGAATTATTGAGATTGATATCAAAATACAACAAATTGAGAGATACCTATTTATTTGTATACGCCGCTGCGATTGGGAAACCAATCCCCGCTATTCCATTAGAGCAAGCAGACTTTTATGTAATTCGTGATTTATTGGCAAATAAAAAAGACCTTCAGAGAGTTGATCTATATATTGAAACGCCAGGAGGCAGTGGCGAGACAGCAGAGGAGATAGTCAAGTTCTTACACAATAATTTCGATACAGTTTCCTTTGTAGTGTCCGGGGAGGCTAAGAGCGCTGGCACAATTATTGTTTTATCAGGCGACGAAATCTTAATGACTGAAACTGGGAGTTTGGGACCGATTGATGCGCAAATGAAAATTGGACGTTCAGTGGTATCAGCATATGACTATATCGAATGGATTGAAGAGAAAAAGAAAGAAGCAGAAGAACAAGGTGGCTTAAACCCATTTGACGCTACAATGGTAGCGCAGATTACACCCGGTGAATTAGGTAGTGTATTTCATGCACTAAAATTTGCTGAAGACTTAGTAGTTGAATGGTTGATAAAATACAAATTCAAAAAGTGGGCTGTTACCGAAACCCGTAAAAAGCCTGTAACTGAAGAAATGAAAAGGAAACGAGCAGAGGAAATTGCAAAGGAATTAACAAGACATTCTAAGTGGAGATTACATGGAAGGTCAATAAAAATTGATGATTTAGAGGAAATTGGGTTAAAGATAACAAGGGTAGATAGTGATCCAAAACTGGCTGAGATTGTCTATAGAATCCAAACAGTTTGTAGGCTGCTTTTTGAAACTACCACCTCTTTTAAGATATTTGCAACTCAGGATAATAAAATATTTAGACAAGCTGTTCCTGTTGGAGCTCCCGTAAGAATTCCCAAAATGCAAGTACCTGATGCAGTCGAGATTGAACAAAAATGTCCAAAATGTGGCATTGTTCATAAGATATATGCAAAATTTGCATCTAATCCCCAGATCGATGTAGACTTCAAAAATAAAGGTTTTATACCTTTTCCAAAAGATGCTAAACTTATTTGTGAATGTGGCTTTGAAATAGACTTATTAGGTATTAAGAACCAAATTGAAATACAAACAGGAAGAAAAATCATTGTTGAATAAGGAGGAAAAATCATGGAAGCAAAGAGGAAAGAATTAAGACAAAAAGAAGAAAAGGCGTTGTTAACCTTTTTAAAACAAACCCGGGAAGGAAAGTACGCAAAAGTGGATGAAAGTTCCTTGCCTTATTCCAGACTCAAAGAACAAAGAGATGAACCTTATTATGAAGATGAATATTACTACAGCGTTAGATAGGAGAGCAAGTAGTAAGATTGTAACGTCGCTTAACACAGCATAAAAGGTTCGTGCCTGAAGGCAGTCACCCAAATTTTGGCTTCGCCGAAACTTCTTTTATGCTGAAAACGTTATCAAGAGGTGTTGAAAAATGACAAGGCAGATGTCAAAGGGGAAATGTAGTTTTTGTAATGGTACCTTTAGCAAGGTGACAATGGTTAAACATCTTAAGTCATGCAACCAAAGAGAAGTGTTGGATACATCATCGGAGAAGCGGAACTTGCAAAAAACAAAGAGCTTCCATCTTGTAGTTGAGGGACACTATGCACCTGCATATTGGATACATCTTTCCGCACCAGCTAATGCAACTCTTGAAGACCTTGACAGATTCCTAAGAGATATCTGGTTGGAATGCTGTGGACACCTAAGTGCGTTCACTATCGAAAGGACAAGATACTCCATAAGCCCTATGAGAGAGTATAATGAAAGAGGCATGAGAGTTGCTCTGGGTGATGTACTCGCCCCTGGGATCAAGTTTTATCATGTGTATGACTTCGGTACCACTTCGGAACTTTCCCTGAGAGTTATCTCAGAACTGGAAGGTGAAGCTAAGAGCAAGTCCGTTCAGCTTCTGGCCAGGAACGATCCTCCCCCAATAACATGTGGGTCTTGCGGAAAGATTGCTACGCAAGTGTGCAGTCAATGTATCTGGTCGGGTGAAGGGTGGCTTTGTGATGAGTGCACTCTCAAGCATGAGTGTGGCGAAGACATGTTCTTGCCAGTGGTTAATTCCCCACGTGTTGGAATGTGTGGTTATACAGGATAGGAACATGATATATGCCGAACATCAGATAACAGAGCGGAAACGGCTACGACTAAAACCTGACGGCTTCGTTTCCGCTCAAATGAACGTTAGCCGCCATTGACCTAAAACTCAGAAGAGCGGTTTGGCAACAATAGACAAAGGAAGAAAGACAAAAATGAATCCGCTTTTGCAACGTATTTCCGTTGACCCAAATGTTTGCTTCGGCAAACCCTGCATTCGTGGTACCCGAATTTGGGTATCCTTGCTTCTCGATTTCCTGGCCAATGGCATGAGCATCGAAGAGATTCTCTCAGAATATCCTCAACTGACGGAGGAGGATGTTCGGGCTGCCATCGCCTATGGAGCCGAGATGGCCCGAGAACGATATGTTGAAATCCCTGCCGAGGCGACAGGATGAAGTTTAAACTCGATGAGAACTTTGGAACCCGAACTCAGCAACTTTTCCATGCCACAGGACACGACGTTCAAACGGTTCGTGACCAAGGGCTGCAGGGATATTCAGACCAACATCTCTATGAAGTTTGTTGCACTGAACAGCGCTGTCTGGTAACGCTGGACTTGGACTTCGCGGATGTAACACGTTTTCCGCCATCACAGGCGAGCGGCAAAGTTGTCATTCGGGTCCCTCGGAATCCAAATTTTGCTTTGTTGGAACAAGTAGTCCATCAATTTCTACAAGCTACTCGCTCAAGTGCCGGTAGAGAAAAAGCTGTGGATTGTCGAAATTGGTCGGATTCGGATAGATCAGTTAGAAATAGAGGAAGAACCATGATGGCCTTTGAGCACCAACAAGGGTAAACGACGGCTAACACGGGCTTTGCGGCTTCGTTTCACTTTGCCCAAACCGCCTTCGGCACTTCGCAAAAATGAAAAAGTTATCGGAAATGACCGCAAACTAATTTAAACGGTGAAAGACACGCAATGCCTCTTTGGTTTACGGATGAGGGGTTATTGCGATAACAGTGATTTGATTTTTACCAGGGCCATAATACCAAAAAATTCTGTATGCTGCGGGAGTTGATTGTTCAGCGTAAGCCTCAAATACTTTCTCTCCATTTGGTCCTTTCAAGCTGGTGAATTCATGGGTTTTAAGGCTCTTATGTCTGGGGTTTGAAGAAAGAAAGCTTATTGCCTTTTTGACTGCGTTGTATTTTTTTTCAAGGCCTTTATCAGTTTTTAGTCTACCCAATTGATCTTTTGCTTGATCTGTAAGAAATATTTCAAACAATTGATGCTCCTAAAGTTCACCAGGATTAAGTTTTGATATTTTGCCTTCTGATGCATCCTTTAACCCCTTTTGAATACTTTCGAGAGCCTCATTGTTTCGGAAAAGCCAAAGCTCTGAGGCTGGGATCTCAACAATTGGCTGTAAAAGGACTTCACCCCGGTCATTTTTATATAATCGAATCCTTTTATAGCCCTTGAAGATTTCACCAAGAGTGAGCCGGTTTCGGTCATCCATTGTTTTTGTCCCAATCTCTTGGAAATCGTCACTAATTTTAATATTATTTTGCATATTGACCACCCCCTTACTATATTAAACTTAGCATAATACAATTCCCATATTGGGTCAATGGGAATTTTAGATTAAGTTGTTACAAAGGATGGTTGCGGTCACTTCCGCTAACACAGGCCAAAAGATTGCCATCCAAATGCTATCATCACACTTCTTTTGGCCTTGAACGTTATCAAGAGGTGTTGAAAAATGACAAGGCAGATGTCAAAGGGGAAATGTAGTTTTTGTAATGGTACCTTTAGCAAGGTGACAATGGTTAAACATCTTAAGTCATGCAACCAAAGAGAAGTGTTGGATACATCTTTCCGCACCAGCTAATGCAACTCTTGAAGACCTTGACAGATCATCAATTGAATTGATAGTTGAGATTCAAACTCCAACCAGCAATGACTTTATTTACGATTGAGACGATTTTCCGGCCTGAGTTCTCGAACCGTTGCGCCTGCCTTCCACATTTCAGAATTGTGGATTTCGTCAAGTTCCTTTTTGAGTTTTTCCAAATAGTCCGGCGTACTATTGGCCTCCAGCACCCGTTTTGTCTCCTTTCCAGATACCACGCTTTCATAAAGTTCATCAAAAAGCGGTGCCACAGCATCCCTGAATTTCGGTTTCCAATCCAGCGCTCCCCGCTGGGCCGTGGTACTACAGTTAAAATACATCCAGTCCATGCCGTTTTGGGCCACCAGGCGGATTAGGCTCTGGGTCAATTCCTCGACCGTTTCATTAAATGCCTCGCTAGGGCTATGGCCATTTTTGCGGAGAGTGTTATATTGGGCCTCCATAACGCCTGCAAGACACCCCATCAGCACGCCGCGCTCTCCGGTTAAATCGCTATAGACTTCCTTCTCAAAGGTGGTTTCAAACAGATATCCCGAACCGATGCCGATACCAAGTGCCAGGGTCCTGTCCTTGGCCCTGCCGGTAGAATCCTGAAACACCGCAAAGCTGGAATTGATCCCGCTACCGTCTAAAAAATTGCTCCTCACTGTCGTCCCGGATCCCTTGGGCGCAACAAGAATGACATCGACATATTCCGGAGGGACAATGCCCGTCTGATCCTTATACACGATGGAAAAACCATGAGAAAAGTAAAGTGCATTCCCCTCGCTTAAACATTTTTTGATATTCCCCCAAGCGGCCACCTGACCGGCATCCGACAGAAGATAGAGGATAATGCTGCCCCTTTTAGCAGCCTCTTCAATGGAGAAAAGGCTCACGCCCGGGATAAAACCGTCATTGACCGCCTTATTCCAAAAAACCGGTTCTTCCTCACGCTGGCCCACGATCACTTCAAACCCGTTATCTTTCAAATTTAAGGCCTGGGCCGGCCCCTGCACACCGTAACCGAGTACGGCGATTGATTCACCCTTCAACACTTCCTGAGCCTTCTCAATAGGAAACTCCTCTGAAGTGATAACTTCTTCCAACGTGCCTCCAAAATCAATCTTTGCCATGATACCTCCTTCCTATTTTAATTCACGCGCCAAAGCGATGGTCCCGGTCCTGGCAATCTCCTTGATACCCATCGGCTTAAGCAAATTTAGAAATGCATTGACTTTGCTTTCGTCTCCGATAACTTCTACGATATAACAATCAGCGCTGGCATCCACTACCCTTGAGCGAAAAATGTCTACTGTTCGCAGAATTTCCGCCCTATGTTCTGGCTTGGCCCGGACCTTAACCAGCGCCATCTCACCCTGAACAAAGGTGTCACCGATAAAATCCATAACCTTAATTATATTAATCAGTTTGTTGAGCTGCTTTTTAATCTGCTCCACGATTGCCTTATCTCCCGTGGTCATCAGTGTGATTCTTGAGACATTAGGATCGGTAGTCGCAGCCACGCAAAGGCTTTCAATATTAAAACCACGGCCACTGAAGAGACCCGCAATACGTGAAAGCACACCGGGCTTATTGTCAACCAGGATTGATAATATACTCTTCTTCTCGTTTTCATTTGCCATGATATTCTTACCACCTCTCATTATACTAACAACATTTCGGTAATCGGTGCACCGGAAGGCACCATAGGATAGACGCTCTCTTCTTTTTCAACAACAAAATCCATGACAACGGTTCTGGGAATGGACAAGGCCTCTTTTATCACGGATTCAACCTCTTCGGGTTTTGTTGCTCTCAATCCGACCGCGCCGTATGCCTCCGCCAGTTTCACAAAATCTGGAGCATATTCCATATCGGTACATGCATAACACCGATCGAAGAACAGCTCCTGCCACTGGCGCACCATCCCGAGATATTTATTGTTGAGAATGGCCACCTTGACAGGCAGACCGTATTGGAGGGCGGTCGCCATCTCCTGGATATTCATCTGGATGCTGCCATCCCCCGCAATGTCCACCACAGTTTTGTCCGGAGAAGCCAGCTGGGCACCCAAAGCAGCGGGTAGACCGAATCCCATACACCCCAATCCACCGGAAGTGATGAAACAATTTGGCCGATTAAAATGATAATACTGGGCAGCCCACATCTGGTTTTGTCCCACTTCAGTAGTAATAATCGCCTCCCCTTTGGTCAACTCATAAAGCTTTTCTACCACATACTGGGGTTTGATTGTATCTCTCTGTTCATAGGCCAAGGGCCTGGTCGCTTTCCATTCCTCAATCCGGCTTAACCAAGGTTTCCGTTTTTTATCTAAATCCCCAAGATCCTCTTTTCCGAGCATGGCATTGAGTTTTTGTAGTGTAATTTTGCAATCACCTACAATCGGAACCGTTACGGGGATGTTCTTACGAATAGATGTGGGATCGATGTCAATATGGACCATCTTAGCCTGTTTGGCAAATACATCGGTCTTTCCAGTAACGCGGTCATCGAATCTGACGCCAATGCCAATGAAAAGGTCGCACTCCCCTGAGGACATATTGGCCCTATAGGTACCATGCATACCGATCATCCCCAGCCAAAAGGAATCTTTTGCCGGGAAGGATCCAAGGCCCATCAATGTTGAGGTAACAGGGGCCTTGATCATTTTGGCAAATCGGGTCAATTCCTTTGATGCCCCGGCCATAATGACACCACCCCCGGAAAAGATCACCGGCCTATTGGCCTCCTTGATCAGCTTGATTACCTTGGGCAATTGCTTGGTATTCGGTTCATAGGTCGGATTATAGGATTTCATTTTGACTTCCTTCATCGGCTTATAGTTCGTGCTTGCCTGAACCACATCCTTTGGAAGGTCCACCAGGACTGGCCCCGGTCTTCCTGATCGGGCGATGTAGAATGCCTCTTTAAGTGTTGGGCCCAATTCTTCAACCCTCTTAACCAGGTAATTATGCTTGGTACAGGGTCTTGTGATGCCGACAATATCCACCTCCTGAAAGGCGTCATTTCCGATCAAGGCCGTAGGGACTTGTCCGGTTAGTACTACGATAGGAACAGAGTCCATATAGGCTGAGGCAATGCCGGTAACAGTGTTGGTCGCTCCCGGCCCGGAAGTGACCAGACAGACGCCAACGCGGCCCGATGCCCTGGCATAACCGTCCGCAGCATGAACCGCTCCCTGTTCATGACGCACCAGGATGTGTTTGATGTCGGTCTTGACCAGCTCGTCATAAATATCAATGACAGCGCCGCCGGGAAAGCCAAATATAATATCAACTTTTTCTTCCTTTAACACCTTCATAATAATCTGAGATCCGGTTAGCTTTTTGATGATAATTCCTCCTTTAAACATGTTAATAATCCTTACTCAAAGAGCAGGTCTTTTATTATACCCCAAAGGTTCGTTTAATAAGCCTGCGTCCATTTTCACTTTTCAGCCGCCCTCTGTCAATCTCTATCAACTATTTAATGATCGCCCCCTCACTAGCCGAAGATACGACCCTCGAATAGCGATTCATATATCCGGTGGCAATCTTATATTCCGGGGCCTTCCAAGCGGAGAGACGTCCCTGTATTTCCTCTTCAGATAATCTCAAATCGATCTTCTTATTGGGGATATCGATGACAATGGTGTCCCCATTTTCAACAGCAGCGATCGGTCCTCCCTCCATGGCCTCCGGTGAGACATGACCAATAGACGCCCCCCTCGTTCCGCCTGAAAAACGGCCGTCTGTGATTAAGGCGACATCGGCATCCAGTCCCATACCGGCAATGGCTGATGTCGGTGTCAGCATCTCACGCATTCCCGGCCCCCCTTTCGGGCCTTCATATCGGATGACCAGAACTTCATCTTTATTGATCTTTCCGGCCATGATAGCCTTTGTCGCATCCTCCTCTGAGTTAAATACTCGGGCAGGACCTTCGTGGCGTTGCATCTTTTTGGCGACGGCCGATTGTTTTACAACGCAGCCCCCGGGCGCCAAATTCCCATACAGCACGGCAAGGCCGCCCTCTTCGTAATAAGGCTCTTTAAAAAAACGAATTACGTGTCTGTCTTTGACTACGGCGTTTTCAATATTTTCAGCTACGGTTTTGCCTGTAGCCGTAACGCAGTCTTCATTGAGCAATCCGGCATCTGAGAGCTCTTTCATAACTGCACGGATACCACCTGCCCGATCAAGGTCTTCCATATGGTCCTTACCGGCGGGGCTCAGGGAACAGAGGTTCGGAGTGCGCCGGCTGATCTCGTTGATCCTATCCAGTTTAAGCGGAATACCCGCTTCATAGGCGATCGCCCAGAGATGTAGGACTGTATTGGTGGAACACCCGAGCGCCATATCTACGGTAAGAGCATTCACGAAGGCATCTTCAGTCATAATCTTGCCGGGAGTTATTTTTTTCTCCAGAAGATTCATGACCTTCATGCCCGCCTTTTTGGCCAGGCGAATTCTTCCTGCCTTGACGGCAGGTATTGTCCCGTTGCCTGGCAGAGCCATGCCTATCGCCTCGGAAAGGCAGTTCATGGAATTGGCCGTGAACATCCCTGCACATGACCCGCAAGTGGGACATGCCTCTTCTTCAATGGCCACCAGGTCCTCGAGGGTCATTTTCCCTGAATGGACTGCTCCCACCGCCTCAAAGACCGTGATAAGATCTATCTTCTTTTGAGGATCATCCGGATGCCATCCGACAAGCATGGGGCCGCCACTGACGACAAGTGCCGGGATATCCAGCCGGGCTGCAGCCATCAGCATGCCCGGTACGATCTTGTCGCAGTTCGGCACAAGTACCAGTGCATCAAAGGCATGGGCCATGGCCATCACCTCCACGGAATCCGCGATCAGTTCGCGGCTGCCTAGGGAATATTTCATCCCTGTATGGTTCATTGCAATGCCGTCGCAGACGCCGATAGTGCTGAAGACAATTGGGAGCCCACCCGCCATGTATACGCCCGCCTTTACTGCCTCAACTATTTTGTCCAGATGGATGTGTCCCGGTATAATCTCGTTAGCGGAATTGGCAATGCCTATGAAGGGACGCTGAATTTCCATATCCGTATACCCACATGCTTTCAGAAGTGCTCGATGCGGCGCCCTTTCGATCCCTTGTTTAACCTGATTGCTTCTCATTTTCCTGTTCCCTCCTCAAAAAAAATCCGTTATCAGCCTTTGAGGGATGATAACGGATTTTGTATTTTGCTAAATTTCTGATTTAAGCCATTATCACCCCTTTGACCTAAAGCCGGTAACGACACCGACTACGACAACAATAATGAAATCAATGATAATGTTGAAGGTGATAAATCTCTTCATTTATGTATGGTCCTTTTGTTAAGTTTAGGCAGTTATTAACAGCATATTCTGGGCTTGTCAAGTCATTTATTGAAAAAATTACCGTCGAAGGCCTACGCCTATTGACGAAATATCGCTGACATAGTGATTCCCTAATATTGAATGCCTCTATCTAAGCACTCATAGTCAGTGGCCAGCATCATGAAAAATTGAAACTCAAGTCTACTTTTCCTTAATTTCTTTTCATTAAAAAAGAATTCTATTATCATTACATTTACGATTTTAGATTGGATAATTCCATAAAAAAAATTAGGAGCTGATCCTAATTTAAGCTATAGTACAGGTAAATATAACTTAAGATTTTATATTTTATGAAACATGACATCTTGGTTCATTATGATTATGAAGAAAAGACAAAGAAGCCAAAGGATAATAACATGAAAACAATAGTTCCTATAAGTGGTTGCCGAACGACGAAAGTCTACTGAAGGCAGGGGTGTTCTCCCGGAAGGAGAACAAAATTGGAAAACCGAGTCTATTTCAAGTCACGAGAAGAAGCCAAGGCCAGAGGTTACAGGGCATGCAAGGTATGCAGGCCCGATGAACAATTCCCCGAGACCTTATCTTTAGCTGACTATCAAAGTCCGCTTGGTCCTTATGTAGTTATTAGCTCCCAGTGGGGAGTTGTCGGTCTGAAGACCGAAAAGCGTGCAGAAATCATCATAGACCGCATGGAGAGGGCGGGCCTTTTGGTGAAATATGACGGCCTATATAATTTTGAAGTAAAAGAGCAATTGGATGCCTATTTTGCCGGACAACTCCACCAATTTAGAATCCCCTTAGACTTGCGTGGTACACCTTTTCAGAGACAGGTTTGGGATATTCTCCGAATAATCCCATGGGGGGAAACCCGCAGTTATGGCCAGATTGCGAAAGAATTGGCGCGCCCAAGGGCCGCCAGGGCTGTGGGACAAGCCGTCGGGACAAACCCTGTATCCATTGTAGTGCCTTGTCACCGCGTGATTGGGTCAGACGGTTCATTAACAGGTTACGGCGGCGGGCTGGAGAGGAAAACTGCTCTTCTACACTTGGAAGGTATTGGACTGCCTTTATGTCGACCCGGAATACCCTGAAGCCGAAAACAACCTACCTCCCAATGAGCCCACTTCTGAAACGGTATCTCAAGTGGCTGTTTATACCGGTAGGTTTAATTTACCTATTTCAGAGCACCGCTGGGTCAAGGAATCTTGGATGAAGTCGATAAGTTGAAGGGTTTCCTCATATAACTTCTGCCCAAGTTCTCGGCTGGCCTGAAAATGCAACCTCTGGTAATCTTTTTTCCTCTTCTCCAACCTATTCTCGATGATGTCCTCCATGGACCGATCCACATTGCCAACCATCATCCCCCGTAGCATACCCATTAACCCCAGGCGCTCCAGGTCATCCGCATCAAAGACCACCTGCTCGGCTATAGTCTCCGGTGGTAACATAGAAGTCACCGTATGGCGGATTACAATCCGCACTACCTGTTCTCGGATTTCATCCTTTATACCAATAGCCCTTAGGTATTCCTCGGTGATGGTGGCTCCTCGCAATCCATGTAGTCGCCCGGTTCTGGTCCCTACCCGACCAATATCGTGGAAAAGGGCCCCACAGATCAGCACGAATGGATCCACTGTGTCAGGAAGTCGCTGGGCGATCTCAATGGCATAGTGGGTTACCGCCAAGATATGGGAGTAGTCATGGCCCTGTAATTTGTCGTGTTTGTCTCGGACGAAAACCTCTATCTTGCGAATAATGGCTACCTCTTCCTCGCTCAAATTTCTTGTGAACATAGATGTTCTCCTCCCTTGCATACAGTAGTAGGGCCAAGTGTAAGAGCATTGTCCTATATTTTAAGTACATACCTGGGCAGCAATTTGGCGACGAGCTCGCACATATTCAGCTCCAAAGTCTTGAGTAACACTTCCCGGCCCCGATAAGTGAAAGGGATTTCTCGAAGATCGGAAAGCACCTTTTTGCCCCGGTCGTTGAGCAGGTCTACTTCGAAATATCTATGCTCGTTATATTCGAGTATCCGACAAACATTTAGGAAGTGCGGGAATGCATAGCCTGACCCATGGGGGATAAGGTTAGCTTTGTTCAACTTATCATATACTCCTAATCTTTGCGATCGCTTTGTAAAACCCAGGGACTCTATATTGCTCTCTTCAAGGTTGGGCTTACCTTTTACTAGATAGTTAGGCAAGTCCGCCCTCAATACAAAAGGGAAAACGCATTCAGGGTCCTTCTCGTCGAATTGGTGACAACCCAAAAGGATCTCATTCATGTTTGAAAGTCCTTGGTGTATTTCGTTAGCAATGAATTTGAACTCGCCAAAAAGCGCCTCTGCCGCAATATTACGTTTCTGTTTGGAGTATTTTTCCGCAAATTGATAGAATTCGTAATATTCCTTGGCCCGAGAGCCGGTCAAAACGTGGAGAGGTCCGAACGGAGTATCGAACCTCTCCGCTATGTCTCTGAGGAGTGGGCTTTTATCATAATATAGGCCGAATCCCATGCGGTTGTCTCCCGTTAGTTCGCGGGCAGATGAATGGATGATGAAGACATACTCGGACAATTTATTCTCACCCAGGGGTTTTACCCAAAAGAGGTCAATGAAGTGGTTGGATAGGTGAAAATCCCAATCGATCTCAACCCCACTGATTTGTTTCTTTCGGTCCTTCTTTAGCTTTTCGAATATACCGACTAACTCTGCGCTCTCGGGCAATCGATCAAGTCCCCCCACCAGCATCCCGCAGGTATTGGGTTTTATGTCGAGGATTACCAATTCGAGGTTTCCATCACCCCATGTGATCTTTCCTCCATAGCCAAACCCGCTCTTCCAGCGGGCGGCATTCCGGCTAATGGTCATGTCTGGGGTAGAAATGAAGATTGCATCTGGCTTTATGCCAAGCTGCTCCTGAACCCAGTGTATTTTTGCCAACCCATACTTCATATTGGCCCGACAGAGGTGGGTTGCGGCATCATGTATACCCGTGGAAAATATATGAGCCTCGGCATGGGCCAGGAGTTCATCCTTATATTCCATATTCTAACCTCTATCTTAATGTATGAGTGATAATTTAGTAATAATAATGATGATTCTCTAATTCAGTGATCGTTCCTTAGATTACAGAAGACCTGCTCAACATGCTTATATCATGGCGGCATTATGGATTCAATTTTTTTAGTCCAAGAAACTAGGGGCCTGCCCTGAAAGGCTGGGGAAGGTCAAATTCCTATACTTTTGCCCCAAAAAAGAAGTTCTTATCATCAATAACGCATTTATGACACAAGGCTTTTAATCGTGAAAAAAGGGTTGACTTGTAACTTTTAGTTGTTTATACACAAAATTAAAATTATACGAAAAAATACCAAAGGATATTATTCATAATGAGGAGATACGGGCAAATTTTCTCTTTTATCTTTAGCTTTTTCTTTATCAACAGGTCTGCCCTGCTCCGCCAGATCATCCTTAAATAGATAACGGAGTCCATGGGTAGACCTGATAAGTTGCCCATGGACACATAAGATATTAGGGCCATGGGTCATACCCACGGCCTTTTTTTTATATAATAGACTCAGTATAGAAGACCTATAGCCGGAAGGTTAAAGGCATTGTTTATTATCATCGCTAAACATAGGAGAGTATTAATATTTGAAAGGAGGTATTGTAAATATGGCAGGACCATTAGATGGCGTTAAAGTTGTTGAAATTACAATGTTTCAGCAGGGGCCCGGAGCTGGCATGAGATTGGGAGATTTAGGTGCGGATGTCATTAAGATAGAGGCCAAGACCGGAGATCCTGGAAGGGGATTTATGAAAATAATCGGTGCTATGACCGGTCTTTCAGGTAGGAATTACTATTTTGAACATAATAACCGTAATAAAAGAAGTCTTGTTTTGGATCTCAAAAGTAAAAAGGGGATGGAAATATTTTTTAAGCTCATCGATAATGTGGATGTGTTTTTAAACAACATGAGCATAGGAGCCCCAATTAGGATGGGTATCGGTCCTGATGTGCTCCTGGAAAAGAATCCCCGGCTTATATATGCTCAGGCCTCTGGTTGGGGCCGAAAGGGTCCTGATGCAAATGAATTGTCCTTTGACTACACTGGAATAGCCCGTTCCGGATTAATGATGTCCTGCGGGGAGAAGGGTGCTCCGCCAACACAAATATTACCGGGCATCGGCGATGAAATCGGTGGACTCATGTGTGCGTGGGGTATCACTGCTGCCCTCTATGCTAGGGAGAAGACAGGAAAGGGGCAGGTTGTTGACACATCTTTAATGGGCAGTTTGATTGGGGCGCTGGGATTTATTATGGCCGCTCCTGCCATCCTGGGACAGGAATTTCCGAGGGAAATCAGGGCTCAAGCTGGTAATCCGGTCTATAACCATTATCGATGCAAGGACGATAAATGGATTGCCATTGCACATCTCGACCCGGATAGATATTGGCCAAAGATATGCAAAGCCATGGGTATCGAGGAGCTGGAGAATGACCCTCGTTACAATAGCATTAAGGCAAGGGGAGACAATGCGAAGGAACTTGTAGCTATTCTTGATGAAAAGTTTGCCACCAAGACAAGGGATGATTGGTTCAAGATACTGGCTGAAGAAGGTTGTATTTTTACTCCGATCCAGACACCCACCGAAGTGACAAATGATCCGCAGGCTTTGGCCAATAATTATTTTATTGAAGTTGACCATCCAGAATGGGGTGGTATAAAAATGACGGGTTTCCCTTGGGACTTCAGTGAGACCCCCGCCTCATGGCGACGCAAGGCTCCGGAATTCGGGCAACACAATGAGGAGATCTTATTGGAGTTGGGTTATACAACTGACGATATAAAAGGTTTAAAAGAAGAGGGGGTTGTACCATAGCTTAAGAAAAAAATGGAAATAATGATATAAATTAATCAAGATGCATAAATAAGTTAATTATCTACCTGAAGAGCCAAAGGCCATATGTTAATCTTAAGCGTGACCCTGCCCTGTTAATTAGGAAATTTAATAGGATAAACCGCCATATGTTCCTATGTTCCAAACAAGGGCAAGCAAATATGTAGAAAAGTTCCAACACTGGGGCGAATAAAAAACGGGTGGTTCTGTGTGAACCACCCGTTGCATTAGTGAATCGAGATTAATGACGTTTTTAATGGACCGCGATCTTTTTAGGCTTCTTTTCCTCAGGCTTTGGGATTTCTATTTTCAGAACCCCATCTTTGTAATCAGCATCAATCTTATCAGAATCTAACCCTTCCGGCAACGCAAAAGACCTGTAAAATTTTCCAAAAGCCCTCTCTTTCCGATGATAGTTTTCCTCTTTAACCTCATTTTCATAAGAACGTTCCCCTCTAAGGGTAAGAATGCTGTCTTTAACGTCAACATGAATATCTTTCTTATCCACACCTGGAAGTTCAGCCTTTATGACGAACTTTTCCTTATTATCATATATATCAACAACAGGTCTCCAGTTGCTCAGTCCTGAGTCATCACTTAGCCATACCGTTGGCAAAAAAGCACCATCGAAAAGTCGGTTGATACGATCCGCAAAGGTCTCTGTATCTCTCCATGGATTCCATTTTATCACGTTCATTGTTTTTACCTCCTTAATATATTCTTGCTTGTAATTTTTTTCTTCCTTTTCTTGCAGGAAAAGTTAATCATAATATTTATTATGTCAAGAAAGTAATAAAAAAATAGTTTGCATTACTTTATATTATTATTATAATATAGTAATAATAATTATAAATTGAACTAACGACATTCAAGAAAGGCAAGAAAAATGGAAAAAAAAGATAAACATGAAGAGGAAAATGGCATTTCCTTGCCCCAACCTTCTTCCTCAGATCTAAGGGGTAGGCAATCCATAAGAGCGACATTTAAATTATCGAAAAAGGCCATCGATGCAATCAGTATCGTTGCTTTTCACCTGGGGATAAAACAAAAATCTCTTTTTGATCACTTAATTGATGATATCCGATCTTTGAATATAATATCCCGCGAAATTAAATCAGAAAGTTTTAATAAGCTAAACCGTATTCAGAAAACGTATGTCCTCAGCCGGAAAACACTTTGCTGCCTTGAAGAAGCATCGAAGAATTTTGATGCTCCACGTGATGCTTTGGTCGAATATTCAATTCAGCGGCTTCTTCCAGTCATCGCCGAAGAGCAGAAAAAACACCGAAAACGTAAGGAAATTTTGGGCGAGATTAATGAATACCTGATGCAGGGTGAAAAAATATTAAATAAATCGAGAGAGTTATTGGGCGAAGATGATCCGGTGTACGATAAATTCGATACAGCAATGACGGTCTGTCATAATGCGTATAGTTACATTGAATCTTTTGTTGAAAAAGGAAAAATAATTGAAGTTTATTGACATAAAATGGACAACCGGAATTTCCTTAAATTTAAATCCCTCAAAACAGCCAAACCACTCCCGCTACTGATAAAAATCAACCTGCCATAAAATTATTTGGACTTAATTATTAAATAAGCTATCTTTAATATAGTAATATATCATTATAATCATATCCTATTATTGACAATTTATTATTAGTAATTATTTTGTTCAGTAGATGGTAATTTATGAGATTAAAATGGGCTAGCCCTACATTTTATCTGTGAAATTAGATGAAATGGAATATGGGCAGAAAATTTGTATTTACATATAAAAGGAGAAAATAAAATGAGTAAAATAATTGGAATTGACTTAGGCACAACCAATTCATGTGTTTCAATCATGGAAGGAGGAGAGGCCAAAGTCATCAACAACGCAGAAGGCGGACGAACAACTCCTTCGATCGTTGCTATCTCCGACAAAGGCGAAAGATTGGTGGGGCAGATTGCCAAAAGGCAGGCCATTACCAATCCCGAGAATACGGTATTTGGTGTAAAACGACTTATTGGCCGAAAGTATGACTCTCCCGAAGTGAAAAAGGATGCCAAGGTCCTGCCTTATAAAATTGAAAAAGCGGAAAACGGCGATGTTCGCATTAATCTTCGGGGTAAGCACTACAGTCCAGCTGAAATTTCATCTTATATCCTGGCCAATATTAAAAAATCGGCTGAAGAATACCTGGGTGAAAAAGTTACAGATGCGGTTATTACCGTACCGGCCTACTTTAGTGACAGCCAGAGACAGGCAACCAAGGATGCAGGGAAAATTGCAGGGCTCAATGTGTTGAGGATCATTAATGAGCCGACAGCGGCATCCCTTGCATACGGTCTGGACAAGAAATCGGAAGAAAAAATTGTTGTATTCGACCTGGGAGGAGGTACATTCGATGTCTCTATACTTGAAATCGGTGATGGCGTCTTTGAGGTCAAGGCAACAAACGGGGATACCCATCTGGGTGGTGAAGATTTCGACCTCCTGATAATTGATTACCTGGCCGATGAATTTAAAAAAGACCAGGGGATTGATCTGAGGAATGACAAAATGGCCCTTCAGAGGTTGAAAGAGGCGGCTGAAAAGGCCAAGACAGAATTATCAACTTCGATAGAAACGGATGTTAATCTGCCATTCATCACTGCTGATGCAAACGGTCCCAAACACCTGAATATAAAGATAAGCCGATCAAAACTCGAAGTACTCGTCGGTGAACTTCTTGATAAATTGGAAGGGCCCTGTAATGTTGCTTTAAAGGATGCAGGCCTCTCTCCCAGCAATATCAATGAGGTTATCCTGGTGGGTGGTATGACACGTATGCCTGCAGTACAGGAACGAGTTAAGAAAATATTTGGTAAAGAACCCAATAAGGGAGTTAACCCGGATGAAGTTGTTGCGCTTGGGGCGGCAATTCAAGGCGGTGTTTTAAAAGGGGATATGAACGATGTCCTACTGCTTGATGTTACCCCTCTTTCCCTGGGTATTGAAACCCTGGGAGGTGTAATGACAAGGCTGATTGAAAAAAATACGACCATTCCCACAAAAAAAAGCGAGATCTTTTCAACTGCCGAAGATAACCAGCCGGCGGTTTCAGTGCATGTGCTTCAGGGAGAGCGCGAGATGGCCGCCCATAATAAGACGTTGGGGCGCTTCGAACTGGTGGGTATTCAGCCTGCTCCCAGAGGTATGCCTCAGATAGAGGTAACCTTTGACATCGATGCCAATGGTATAGTGGAGGTCTCTGCAAAGGATCAAACCACTGGCAAGCAGCAGTCTATCCGGATTACTGCATCTTCTGGCCTGTCCAAAGAAGAGATCGACAAACTGGTGAGGGAAGCAGAACTTCATGCCGAAGAGGACAAAAACAAAAAAGAGTTTGTAGAGGCCCGAAATTCGGCCGATGCTCTGATTTATGCAACGAAAAAAACAATGATGGAACTGGGAGATAAAGCCGACAATGCTGCCAGAGCCGAGGTTGAAGATGCGGTTAACAACCTTAAACGCGCAATGGAAGGTGAAGATACTGCTGAAATAAAACGTTTGATCGAAACGTTGACCCAAACTTCCCAAAGGCTGGCCGCCTCCATGTACCAGCAACCTTCTGCAACAGGTTGTCAGCAGAGCGGATGCGGGGCTGAAAACACATGGAATCAGGCTTCACCTGGTTCGGATGACGATGTAGTTGACGCAGAATACCGGGAAGTTGCATAATTTATTATGTCTTTTAAAAAATGGGGCGGTGATATTGTCAAAATCACCGCCCTTTTACTTTGCGGTTATATTAAACAGCTGGGAAGAATGTCGGATTTTGGGAAGTAATTTCTTCTTGCGTTGAATTCTCAATATGTTATTTTATAAATTTAATTCAACTTAGGAAAGGCACGCATATTATGCCGAAGATCCATTATAGCGGGATTGAATTGGATTTTTCAAAAGGAAATGGCCTTTTACCTGCCATCGTCCAGGACTATAGTTCTGGTAAGGTTTTGATGCTCGCCTATATCAACCAGGCTTCCTGGGAAAAAACCCTTGAGACGGGAGAGGCCCACTACTGGAGTCGTTCACGCCGGGAGCTATGGCATAAAGGAGCGACGTCTGGCCACTTCCAGAAGATTAAGGAAATATATGTGGATTGTGACAATGACACTGTACTCTTTAAAGTGGACCAGATCGGTAGTGCAACATGCCATCTTGGTTATGAATCGTGTTTTCATAAAAAAGTTGACAGCAACGGCAGCTTCATGATTGATGGTGAAAAAATTTTTGATCCTAAGAAGGTGTATAAAATATGAAAAAATTAAAATTCGGAATTCCTAAAGGAAGCCTGCAGGATGCAACTATTAACCTGTTTGAGAAATCAGGTTGGAAGATAAACATCAATGGCCGTAACTATTTTCCGGATATCAACGATGATGGCATAGAATGCAATATCTGCCGTGCTCAGGAGATGTCCAGATACGTTGAAAACGGTGCTCTTGATGCAGGGCTTACCGGAAAAGACTGGATCCAGGAAAATGAATCAGATATCGTTGTGGTTGACGACCTGATCTACTCCAAGGTAAGCCAAAATCCAGCTCGATGGGTCTTGGCCGTACCGGTCGGTTCAAACATTGAAGAACTCGAAGACCTTCAGGGCAAAAAAATCGCTACAGAATTGGTAAATTATACCAAGAATTTTTTCAAAGAAAAAAATATTGACGTTGACGTGGAATTCTCTTGGGGCGCAACAGAAGCAAAGGTAGTATCTGGTCTGGCTGATGCAATTGTTGAAGTGACAGAGACAGGGAGTACAATCAAGGCTCATGGTCTAAAAATTATTTGCGAACTAATGCAAACTAATACGCAATTGATAGCCAATAAGCAATCGTACAAGGACCCTTGGAAAAAGACCAAAATTGAGCAGATCGTCCTGCTGCTCAAAGGTGCACTCAGGGCAGAGAATATGGTGGGCCTGAAAATGAATGTCCCGAAGGAAAAAATGGAGTCGGTCATAAGCATTCTTCCGAGTTTGAATTTTCCCACCATTGCCAGTTTGCACAACATCGATTGGGTCTCAATTGAGGTAATTGTTGAGGTAAAAATTGTCCGAGATTTGATTCCCCGGCTCATGAATGCGGGTGCACAAGGGATCATAGAATATCCCTTGAACAAGGTAATATAAAAAGAAGCCTATATTATGGCGGATGTTTGGCAGCTAAAAACTATGAGCTGAGACCTGCAAAGTGGGAGCATTGAATAAGGTTACCAAGAGGGCCCAGAATATTCCACCATTTATTGTAATGGACGTCCTTGAAAAGGCCCATGAGCTTGAAAGACAAGGACGTGATATTATACATCTACAGATCGGTGAACCTGATTTTCCGACCCCCAGGTGCATCTGTGAAGCAGGTATTGAAGCTATCAACAAGGCTGAGACACATTATACCCACAGTCTCGGGATTATTGAGCTGAGAGAGGCCATTTGTGAACATTACCATGAAAAGTATGGTGTTCATATCAATCCAGGGCAAATCATAGTAACTTCCGGCACATCCCCTGCCCTATTCATGATCTTTTCAGCCCTTTTAGAGCCAGGCGATGAGATCATCATCTCTGACCCCCATTATCCATGCTACCCAAACTTTGCAGACTTCTTGGAAGCAAAACCTAACTTTGTAAATGTGTACGAAGAAGATGGTTTTCAATTAAGACCTGGTGAAATCAGGAAAAAAATAGGCCAAAGGACCAATGCTATTCTTATAAACTCCCCTTCAAACCCCACTGGAAATCTACTTTCGGCTGAGCGAATGGGAGAGATCGCCGGACTGGGCCCCCCGGTTATATCGGACGAGATTTATCATGGACTGGTTTACGAAGAAAGAGAACATTCAATCTTGGAGTTTACCGATAATGCTTTTGTTTTAAACGGCTTTTCAAAGGCTTATGCCATGACTGGATGGCGTCTCGGTTATATCATCTCCCCTCCGGACTTTGTTCGTCCTTTGCAGAAGATTCAGCAAAACTTCCTTATATCCGCCGGCAGTATTTCCCAATGGGCTGGCCTGGCAGCTCTTACAAAGGCCAAGGCAGATGTGGAACAGATGAAAATTATATATGATGAGCGTCGCAAATTCATGATCCAGAGA
The DNA here is from genome assembly GCA_964423495.1 of uncultured Desulfobacteraceae bacterium. Classification (GTDB taxonomy): domain Bacteria; phylum Desulfobacterota; class DSM-4660; order Desulfatiglandales; family Desulfatiglandaceae; genus CAYRFN01. Next base: position 7,513 of record CAYRFN010000036.1, on the reverse strand, counting down.
ATCAAAGAGCTTGGATTCGGCCTTTCTGTGGAACCTGCCGGGGCTTTCTATATGTTGGTAAATGCCAAACACATTACTTCAAATTCCTATCAACTTGCATTTGAACTTCTGGAAAAAGCAGGCGTTGCGGTAAGCCCAGGGATAGATTTCGGAAAAAACGCAGAGGGATATATCAGATTATCTTATGCTAATTCCCTTGAGAACATAAAAGAAGGATTGAACAGGCTGGAAGGCTTCCTTAATAGTTATTAAAAATCATATTGAACCTGTTACAACAGACGAAATGAAGAATCTCATATCTTAATATATTACATTAAATATAACTATCAATCTGGTGATTTATTTAATAATTTAGCTTATTTTGAAATGGACGTCGAGTTTATTTGCAGCGCTTTTCGTGAAGACCAGTACCCACCTCCAGACAGGCCGGAAATTGCATTTGCCGGCAGGTCCAATGTAGGCAAATCCTCCCTTATAAACGTCCTTGTCAACCGGAAAAGCCTTGCCAAAACAAGTTCCAGGCCGGGAAGGACTCAGTCAATCAACTTTTTCCGCATGGCCGAATCATTGTACTTTGTCGACCTACCCGGTTATGGGTTTGCCCGCGTCCCTATCAAGGTCAAAGTGTCTTGGCAACATATGGTGGAAAGCTATCTTTGCAGTAGATCAAACCTGAAAGCAGTCGTTGTGATCATCGATATAAGAAGAGATCTTGCATCTGGTGATATTGACCTGTTCAATTGGTTGAAGCACTATAACATACGATCCATCCTTGTGCTCACCAAGGCGGACAAGGTTTCCCGTCAGCAGGCCCGAACTAGAGCTAATATGATCGGACGCCAATTTGAGGAAATATCTTCTATCATACCTACGGTCTTTTCCGCAAAAACAAAGCAGGGGCGAGAGGAGATATGGGAGAAGATAACACGACTTACTGTTGATAGTGATAGGGATGAAGCACATTTCACAAGGGCTCGGGAAAAATGAAATATTTAAGTTTCATATGAGGACCCGGAGGGCATAAAAAAGATCCTCAAGCACCTGGGTTTATGGGAAATTAACCCGCCGGAATTATGGCAGGTAAAGGCCCGTCCACCTCCCAAGCCAAGGCATGCGGCAGAGAGAACCGAAACCGTCATAGACGATGCATTCTCCCAGCTCCCAGTGCTTGCTCGCCGTCCTGCTGGCGTGTCCGATAGCTGGATATATGTGGACTCCCAGTATCCAGAGATTTACACCGGCTGATTTTTTAAAACATAGATGGGTTCAAGGGATAGCTTTACCCAAATTTCCTCGATTTTCCGCCCTTCTGGCAAGATCAAGCCCCCTGGTTACCGTCTCAGCTCCGCGCCCTTCCCGGCCCCTGAAAGTTGTAAATTTCAGAAGATACTCCATAAAAAAAGGGTTGGTCCTTGTGTCCCTGGAACCAACCCCTTTTAATCCATCTGTCCTCCGCAGAGGACCTCCGACCCGCAGTGCGGGTCCATGAGCGGAATTGCCTTGAAATTCCTTAAAAAAATGAATAATCTCTTTGCCGAGTCCATCATCTTTAACAAACCATAGGCCCGAAAGGGGCAAACTAGACACTTCCGGGGAATGAGATTTTTTTACAGACCCTGCGAGGCAGGATTTCATCGATTTCTATACTGCAAACAATCTGAAAGGATAACGCCTTATTTGCCTCATGTCAATAATTTCCGTTAAAATAGATTATTTTTTCTCTTGTCCCTTTCAATCCTCACAGGCATTTAAGCCACTTGTATTATGAACGGCGATACCATCGAGCTATTTTTTACGCTGGTGACGGCCATTTTTCTTGAGGCGGCGCCCTTCCTTCTGATCGGTGCCCTGATCGGGTCCATTATTGAGGTGGCCTTCCCTGCTGAGAGGCTTCTCCATTTCGTTCCGAAAGGGAGACTGAAAGGCATCTTTCTCAGCCTTGGCGCCGGGATGGTGCTCCCGACCTGCGAGTGCGGGGTCGTGCCTATCGTGCGCCGCCTGATGGGAAAAGGGGTCCCCCCACACATGGCTGTCACCTACCTCTTGGCCGCTCCCGTGATCAACCCCATTGTGCTGATCTCAACCTTTGTCGCCTTCAGGGGGAATTACTGGATGGTCCTGGGCCGCGTCCTGCTGGTCTCATTTCCGGCCGTTCTGATCGGATTGATGTTCGACAGGGGCGGAGCTGATCAATTAGTCCGGGACAACGGCCTCCATTCCGGCCTGCCGCACCATGGACAGGAGAACGGTCATCATGATCACCATGCATGTCATCACGGTCATAATGAAAAGGCTCATGCCTGTGAATTGCACTCTATAGAGGATACCCGAAAGTCCTGTATCGTTCCGGTTATTCTGCACACGGGCTCGGAATTTCTGGACATGTCGCGATTTCTCGTCCTCGGGGCCCTTGCCGCGGCCTTTTTCAAAATCATCATCCCCCAGAATTTACTGGCCTTTCTCTCTCAGAATGTCTTCATCTCCGTGGCCTCCATGATGGCCCTGGCCGTTCTCCTCTCTGTCTGCTCCGAGGCCGATGCCTTTGTGGCCGGCTCTTTCAACAGTTTTTCCCCGCTCTCGCAGCTCTCTTTCGTCGCCATAGGGCCCATGGTGGATCTCAAACTCATCGGAATGTACGGCGTGACCTTCCAGAGGCGTCTCTTTCTTCTTCTTATCTTCGTCCCAACCATCTTCGTGTACTGTGCGACTTTATTGATCCACGCATTGATGGAGGCCCTGTGATGAAAAGAGCCGGCGGGATGATCGATGCTGCCACACTCCTCCTGGTGGGTATTTTAATAGGCTGGTTTGTCTTTTCAGGTGAATACTGGCGTCTGCTGAACCCTAAATTCCAATGGTTGACCGCTACCTCTGCAGTCTTCATGGTGATTCTTGCCTTGACAGGCTTCAGATACCCCCGGAGACCCACAAAAGGCACGAGACTCATCATCATTCTCTCCCTTGTGGGACTCCTCTTCCTCGGGAATGGGGATATCCGGGTCACGGGATCAACCAATGAACTGCGCAGCCCCGGGTCGCGCATCCTTTTGGACGGCACCGAGTATGTTAAAATCAATATCGGGGAGCTCCATTTCCTAATTACGATCCCCTCATCCGGTGAAAAGGAAGGGCCCGGTGCAGCTGAAGGGCGTTACGTCTTAAGGGGTGTGGTAAAGCACCACCCGGACCTCAAAAAGCAGGGCCAGTTCATGCTGATGCGGGCCGTGGTCTGGTGTTGCCTGGCGGACGCTGCCGGGACAGGCTTCCGGGTCTTCTCCCATCAGTTGGATGACCTCAAGGACGGTGAGTGGGTCCAACTGTTCGGTCGATTGAAACCGCTGAAGCCGACGCCTGAACCCGTTTTCATCCGCTTTGACAAGACCCTGGTGATGTGGGCCAACAAGGACTACGCCCTGGTTCCAGACAGGATCATCAAGATCTCTCCTCCTGAAAAGCCCTTTGTTTTTAACAGCGAGACTGAGGAACCGTTCAACTACTGACCTTTTTCCATCAGAAATGACAACTTGTCAGCCATCCGTCCTCTGTCTTCCGCCCTCTGTCCTCCGTCGTCCGTCGTCGTTGCCCTGCGCCTTGTGCCCTGAGTCCTGCGCCTTTATTTTTCGACATTCATTATTTCTTGTTCGATATTCGATATTCTCTTTAATATTCCACTTCAGACGGCCTTCGGTAGCTTTATACTTGACTTTAGGGTATTACATGTTATTAATACAGTATTACGATGTAATATTCAAATACCGGGTATGGCCTGAGTCTGATCCGGGTCTGACCAGTAAGGAATAAGATGAAAAAACAGAGCATCATTACTTTCAAAGTGGACGATGAGCTCCTGGAGGCGATCAGGGGCATTCCCAACAGGTCTGAGTTCATACGTTCGGCCATCCTCGATGTCCTCGGCAGTGTGTGCCCTCTCTGTAATGGTTCGGGGATGCTTTCCAAAAACCAGAAGCGTCACTGGGATGATCTCTCATCTGATCACGCAATGAAGCTGTGTCGCGACTGTAATGAGAATATTCTTGTCTGTGAGTGCCTGCATTAGTTTCAGGAATGGATGGTTCAGGCAAATGATTAAAAATTTCAAAATCACCCTGTCTCTTTTGAGTGCGTTTCTGTTTACAGGAACCCTTTTCACGGCACCGGTGACGGCGGCGGGCCCCGTCCGCGTCTTTGTCAGCATTGTTCCGCAAAAATATTTTGTCCAACAGATCGGCAAAGAGCTGGTGGATGTCCAGGCGATGGTGATGCCGGGGAACAGCCCGGCCGTCTACGAGCCCAGGCCGGGGCAGATGGCGGCTCTGTCAAAAGCGAAGCTGTACTTCTCCGTCGGAGTGCCCTTTGAAAAGAGGTGGCTGAAAAAAATCGCTTCTACCAACCCCCGCATGAGTGTCGTTCACACGGAACACGGAATTCAAAAGATGCCCATGCCGTCCCACCTCCACGGGGAAGCCGGACCTGGAGGCAAGGATGGTCACCGTGACCAGGGCATCCTTGACCCCCACATCTGGACCTCTCCCCCTCTGGTGATGATTCAGGCCCGAAATATCCTGACCGCCCTTCAGTCGGTGGACCCTGCACACCGGGCTGAATACGAAACCTGGTACAAGGCATTTGTTTCAGAGCTCCTGGACCTGGACGCCAGGCTGAGGAATATTTTTGCAGGCAGAAAGGGACTTCAGTTCATGGTGTTTCATCCCGCCTGGGGATATTTTGCCCATACTTACGGTCTGAAGCAGGTGCCCATCGAGCTTGAAGGCAAGAATCCGAAGCCTGCTCAACTGAAAGAGATCATCGAGCACGCCAGGGCAAATAAGATCAAGGTCATTTTCGTGCAACCCCAGTTCTCATCCAGGAGTGCAAGGCAGGTGGCAAAGGAGATTGGGGGGCAGGTTGTTTTCGCCGATCCCCTTGCCGAGAACTGGATGGAAAATTTGAGGCTACTGGCCAAAAAATTCGACAAGGCTTTGAGGTAGATTCCTTGAAAGAATCCAAGGTTGTAGAGATAGAGGATCTCTGGTTTTCTTTTAACGGCAACCCGGTCCTGCAAAATGTGAATCTCACCGTTCACAGGGGGAATTTTCTCGCCGTCATAGGACCCAACGGGGGCGGGAAGACCACCCTTGTGAAATTGATGCTGGGGCTCCTCAATCCTGACCGCGGAACCATCCGCGTTTTAGGCAGCCCCCCCCGGAAGGCGGCCTTCCGCACCGGCTACGTGCCCCAGGACATCCATTTAAATAGAGGGTTCCCCATATCGGTGGAGGATGTGGTAAGGATGGGCAGGATCCGGGGCGGCGGCGGGTGGCAGCCCTTTTCCAGGAAGGACATGGCCATGGTTCAGCAGGCCCTGGAACGGGTGGAGATGTGGAATTTTCGTTCCCGCCGGATGGACGACCTCTCCGGCGGGCAGAAACAGCGGGTCTTTCTCGCCAGGGCCCTGGTCTCTGAACCGGAGATCCTCTTCCTTGATGAACCCACGGCCAGTGTGGACACCAAGGGACAGACCGATCTCTACGACTTTCTACGGGACCTGAATGAAACCGTGACCATCCTGGTGGTTACCCACGATGCCATGGTGATCTCCAGCCATGCAAAATCCGTCGCCTGCGTGGCCCGGCAGCTCTTTTTTCATGACGCCCCTGAAGTGACTCGAGACATGCTGGAAATGGCCTACCACTGCCCCGTGGAGTTGATCGCGCACGGGCTCCCCCACAGGGTTTTTCCCGATCATTCGGAGGACTGATGTGATCGAAGCCCTGCAGCTCGAATTCATGAGAAATGCCCTCCTTGCCGGGTTCCTGGCAAGCATCATGTGCGGTGTGATCGGGACGCTCGTTGTGGTGAACCGGATCGTTTTTATCTCAGGCGGCATTGCCCATGCCGCCTATGGGGGGATCGGTCTGGCCTTCTTTTTCGGGTTTCCCTATCTCTGGGGAATCACGGGGTTCGCCCTCCTGGTGGCCGCCATTATGGCGGCCGTGAGCCTCAGGGCAAAAGAGAGGGCTGATACCGTTATCGGCGTGCTGTGGGCCGTTGGAATGGCCCTTGGGGTGATCCTGCTCGACATCACCCCCGGCTACAACGTGGATCTGATGAGCTATCTCTTCGGGAGCATCCTGACGGTCCCCTCATCCGATCTCTGGCTCATGCTCCTGCTGGACTGCATGGTGTTATTATTCGTTGGATACTACTACCACGATCTTGTCTCCCTCTCCTATGATGAGGAGTTTGCCCGGGTGAGGGGTGTCCGGGTGAAATTTCTCTACTTCTTCCTGATCGCCATGGTCGCCCTTCTGGTGGTGATGATCATTCAGGTTGTGGGCCTTATACTCGTTATCGCCCTGCTCACCATTCCCCCATACATCGCGGAAAAATATGCAGGTTCTCTCTCAAGAATGATGTCCTATGCCGTGCTCCTGAACCTCCTCTTCACCACAACCGGACTCTGGCTCTCCTACTGTTTCGATCTGACCTCGGGCGCCTCCATCGTCATGGTGGCGGCTGTCTGTTTTTTTATTACAATCCTGGCTCAACAGCTGAAAACAAAACTCAGGATGTAAAAAACCGCGCCCAAAGAGGTTGTGTCGCAATTGGTAAAAGAAAATGTCTTGGCAACATATGGTGGAAAGCTATCTTTGCAGTAGATCAAACCTGAAAGCAGTCGTTGTGATCATCGATATAAGAAGAGATCTTGCATCTGGTGATATTGACCTGTTCAATTGGTTGAAGCACTATAACATACGATCCATCCTTGTGCTCACCAAGGCGGACAAGGTTTCCCGTCAGCAGGCCCGAACTAGAGCTAATATGATCGGACGCCAATTTGAGGAAATATCTTCTATCATACCTACGGTCTTTTCCGCAAAAACAAAGCAGGGGCGAGAGGAGATATGGGAGAAGATAACACGACTTACTGTTGATAGTGATAGGGATGAAGCACATTTCACAAGGGCTCGGGAAAAATGAAATATTTAAGTTTCATATGAGGACCCGGAGGGCATAAAAAAGATCCTCAAGCACCTGGGTTTATGGGAAATTAACCCGCCGGAATTATGGCAGGTAAAGGCCCGTCCACCTCCCAAGCCAAGGCATGCGGCAGAGAGAACCGAAACCGTCATAGACGATGCATTCTCCCAGCTCCCAGTGCTTGCTCGCCGTCCTGCTGGCGTGTCCGATAGCTGGATATATGTGGACTCCCAGTATCCAGAGATTTACACCGGCTGATTTTTTAAAACATAGATGGGTTCAAGGGATAGCTTTACCCAAATTTCCTCGATTTTCCGCCCTTCTGGCAAGATCAAGCCCCCTGGTTACCGTCTCAGCTCCGCGCCCTTCCCCGGCCCCAGATCTCATTTTTAGCCGGCCAGTTGCCTCTACAACATCATGAGGTTGACTTTGGCTTGACACACAAGGCCATTTCCACAATACTCTGCCAGAAAAAAGGCGACTTCTTAGTGCGCCAGGCAAAGCCTGCGAGATCCAGTTGGTTGAAAAGCCA
>CAYRFN010000035.1:0-30143 GCA_964423495.1 uncultured Desulfobacteraceae bacterium | reverse complement strand
CTTTACGCTGAAAATTTACCAGGCTTTCTTCAACTAATTCGGAGAAGAACCTTATGGGAAAGTATTTCAGTCAAATGCCTTCTGGCTCCACGCGTGGCATATAGAAAAACACCTTTGCCATCCATTTCGCCAAATATATCGCCATCATCTATTATTGCTTTAATGTAGTCTCCAAAGCACCCATGTGTCTGTGTCAATGTATCAATAATACCTGTTTTGGGCCTATGAAAACGGAAGTTCTGGCCTTTATGAATCGTGATTTCTCCGCGTTTATCACTGGTCAGATATATTGATATGACTTTTTGATACTTTCCGGATTCCACATATGCCCGGGCAATTTTTTCTACAATGGTGGTATCATGTCCAAGGGTGTTAATATCAAAGGCAAATGATCTTACGTTTTTATCGTAAAACCGTATTGCATCCCCAAAGCGTGAAAAAATCCCTTGTGATGTTTCTCGGGGAGAGGTCTGTTCGACAATACAATGTTGAATCCTTGCAGCGATTGCTGGGACTTTGAAAAACAGTTTTCCAAGCTGGTTATCGACAATAATACCATCGATTTTATCATGTCCGTTTTGACTAATTACTCTTCTTGCAAGATCGGTAATGAGATCTTTTCCTGATTGGAACTCTATTTTATCGCTGCATGAATAGATACCATTGGGTTTCAGATTCGCCTTGGTTTCAAGGGCAGTAACCATTGCGTCATCACCGAAAATGATATTCGAGGTGTCTAAGGGTTTGAACGCTTTGGCACGATGTATGTTCTCGGCCCCTATGATTATAGAAAGATCACCTGTATTGAGAATACCTGTTAGAGAGAGCATAAAAGAAAGTTCAGTCGCCACATTAAAACCGGGGCAACCGGCATACAAATCAAAAACCATAGCGTTTGGACAATATGGTTTAAGGAGTTTAAACGCATATCTGACCAAGGGACTGGGGTCGTATTTATCATCTCCGACATTTGTCGCTCCGATAACTGTTTTGATTCGAGAGGGATCGATATCAGTCGTTTCAAGAAGGTTTTGTAATGCCAAACCACCGATTCTCTCATCTGGAGGGGCCGCAACCCTTGTTCTAACACCAATTCTTTCTTGGATCGTATAGTCGGTAACAGGCACATTGCCCTTAAAAAACATCCCTTTATTTTCAAAGATCGAATTATTTACTGGTGTTCCGCCATTCCAGGCCCCATATGCAATAATATCTAAAACTGTGTCAGATATCATAATATTCTTTTATTAGATTCCCTTTCACAAATGGCCCGAAAAAAAGCTCTTTTTGCAGATGAATAAAATACAGAGAGGAAACGGGTAAATAATGCTTAATTCCAGTTACAGAAAAAGTGAAATGTTCGTCTAAGAATAGGCCGCTGATTTTAGATGGTTTAGGCCCTTCTTTTATTAGTCATATTTCATGAAAATGTTATATTTGCCTTTAAGTGCTAAATATAGGGATTCAATCAATATGCGTCAATAGTGAATGTCAATCATTTCAGGGTTGTAATCGAAAAAGGACATCCCTGTACTACCCAACAGCATGGATCTGCGACTTTATTGGATAAAATCTGTACAAATACAAGGAAGGCCGGATGTCACACGAAATCTCCTTATTCCCGATTTTCTCCGTTTAGGGCTTGAGCACGGATATGTTGCTAAACTATTCATGTCGTGCGACTTTCTTGAGGCAAAACAGGGCGTTTCTGACGATTGGCCACGGCTTCTACAATATGCCGTACCTCTATTTTGCTATCTCGTTTGTCAAACCCACCCCGCAATTGAAGGACACAACCCGGACAATCCGTCACCAGAAGCCCTGCCCCGGTGGTCTCCACGTGGTCCAATTTACGACGGAGGATCTCAGCCGACACTTCAGGGAATTCTACCGAGTAATACCCCCCCAATCCACAGCATGCATCTTCGTTTTTTGATGGAATATACTCAAATCCCACCCTACGGAGCAGTTCTCGTGGCGCCTGGGTGACACCCAATCCTCGACAAAGGTGGCAGGGTGAGTGATAGGCCACGCTTTTACCCTCTTCCTTGAAGATCTCGGGCTTGATATGAAGGACATCCATCATGAAAGAGCTGAAGTCAATCAATTTATCCGCAAGCTGATTCAGGTTGATACCCAATCCCGATATATTGTGCAAGAGCTTGGGATAGTTATTTTTTATATGCGAACCACAAGAGGCACAAAGGGTGAGAACATAATCATAATTAGCCGGGTCCATGGCTTTGAGGTTCTGAATAGCTACTTCTTTGGCGGTTTCGTTTTCTCCCATCATCTTGACGGGCAAACCGCAACAGGTCTGGTCCATGGGATATTCCAGTTGAACCTGGTGATCCTTAAGCAGACTCAATAGGGCCTTTGCCTGCTCTGGGTAAACAAAGTCCACCAGGCAGCCCCCGAATAGGGCGATGCAATAGCGAGGATTTTTGATCTTTGGATTGATATGCTTCCATATGACCCTTAAGGGGGCGGCTGCAATGACAGGGAGGCTTCGGAACTCGTGCTCTTTGCCGAATAAGAAGGGGAGATGTCGAATAAGGGGCTGGCCTTTGGCAAGTGGTTTCTGGGCGAGATGGGCACGCCGGAGGATGAAGTGGAAGAGTCTGCGATTCTTGAGCATCAGAGAGAGTATCAAATTTTTTGCTGGTTTTCTGTTCTCTTTGTTAAGGATTAATCTGTAGGTTTCTTTTATGAGATGTGGAAGATCGATCGCTGCCGGGCAGATGGCTTTACAGGCCTGGCAGTTGAGACAGTCCTGAATGATGGCCCGAGCATTTTTATAGCCATGATAGAAGTAGGTGAGAATAAGGCCGATAGCCCCGACATATACATGGCCGTAATTGTGCCCGCCCACAAGTTGATAGATAGGACAGACGTTTGCGCAGGCCCCGCAGCGGATACATCGCAGGATTTGGGAAAAAATGGGATCTTTTGATAATGCCAGGCGGCCGTTATCAAGGAAGACAATGTGCATTTCCTTGTGACCTTGTCGGGCTGATCCACATTCTGTGGCCCCGGTTATCCAAGTGACATAGGATGAGATTGTCTGGCCTGTAGCATTGCGGGGAAGAACCTGCAGAACCCTAAGAGCGGATTCCAGGTCAGGGAGCAGTTTATCAAATCCAACCAATGCCACATGTACAGGGGGTAGAGTAGTTACCAGGCGTCCATTTCCTTCATTGGTGACAAGTCCAATAGTGCCTGTCTCAGCGATGGCAAAGTTGGCGCCAGTAATACCCATATCCGCCTCCAGAAATGCCTGCCGCAATTTCTTACGAGCCACTTTCACCAAGCCTTCAATGTCATCAGGGTCCCTGTGCTCCCTGGTCACCGTATAAAAAAGGTCTGCAATCTCCTGACGTGAGAGGTGAATGGCCGGCAAGACCATATGAGACGGCCCTTCATGACGCAATTGAATAATCCACTCTCCCAAATCCGTTTCTGTGACCTCAAACCCCTCTTTTTCAAGAAAATCGTTGAGGAAAGTCTCCTTGGTCGTCATGGATTTGCCTTTGACTATCTTCATCACATGGTTTTCTCTGGCAATAGAAGCGATGATTTCATTGGCCTCCGTAGCGGTGTTGGCCCTATGGACCTTGGCACCGGCAGTTTCAGCGTTTGCTTTGAAGGCCTCAAATAGGTTTTCCAGATGGGACAGGGCTTCGTCTTTAACCTGGGAGATCTCTTTGATGATTTCATCCAGATCGATGCCTTCAAAGACCATGGCTCTGGATGCCTTATAGGCAGATGCAAAATTGTCCAAGGTGCTGCCCAGGAATTGATTCTTTAAGGCCTTCCTCAGATCTTTTTTGTAGGACTTAAGATTTTGCGCTGTACTAATCATGGCTTGTCGTCTCTCATAATAAGGACATGTAATTCTTTGGGGCCATGGACCCCAATGGTGAGGACCCGTTCGATGTCGGCCGTACGACTTGGTCCCGTGATAAATGCAAGGTATCTTAGGGGAGATTTCATGGACTGTTTCAGTTCCTTTTGAAGGGATCTCATATCTGTTTTAATCCGTGAACGTGGCAGGACAGCCACATGGATCTCTGTGAGCATGGTAGCGATACGCGTGTCTTCGGCACTGGATTCCAAGACCAGAGTGCCTGTCTCTGCAATACCCCAATCTATGAGAGTGAGCCCTGTATAGAGCCCTGTCAGATGATTCCTGAGATTTTCCGTCAACAATGTGAGATTTTTCTCTATACACCACTTTTCAAATGTAGCCTGGTCCTGCTGTTTCAATCCGGGCGAGGTTATATTCTTCCCACCTTGTTTTTCGGTGAGTTCAATGGCATATTGAAAGGCCTCATGGAGATCGCTTATCTCAAAGACCTCGCTCTGTGAGGCTTCCACCATTTCCTTCATGCGGAGTACCCTATTTTTCAGTGCCATAGGTTTTCTCGTCTGGCCCATTTTATATTCATCTATAAAAGCTCGTGGTCCTTATTTGATGAATTTAATTTATACATAAACAGCGATATAATGAGATGTGCATAAAAAAATCAATGCATTTGATTAACAGGAGGATTAAATTACAAAATCTGAACGTTTATGAGCTCAGTGATAAGAACTCGCTTTTGAGGTGGGAATTATAGTAAAAATGGCTTTATATGTCAATAATGAAATACCCCTATGATGTTGTGGGCCCATGGTTTAGGTGAATTATTTCATGAGTGAACAATTTCATTGATATTTCTCGTTGCAATGATGTTGCAAGAAGTGCCGGCAGGATTTTGTATTATTATATCTCCAATCCACACCGGTGCCTTTGCCCTGGCAGATTTGATTGCTTGCATGACATCTAAAATGTTCTTCAAGGGGATCGGAGAGTCCGTTCGAACACTCACCAGAGGAAAATCACCGCCATCCACTATGATACTGCTGGCTATGGACCTCATGGGATTGACTAGTTCCTGCTCAGCCCAATCTAAACCCTTTTCACATTGATGTCCTGTGATCTGTTTGACTTCAACCTGAGCCCTATCTTCAATTATCGCGTCTAATTGACAGCCATTCGGGCAAATCACACAGATCAATTCTTTCCTTTTCATTCTACCCCGACCCCCAGTACTTTGGCTCCTTGCAATTTTTCCGCCTTAACCTTGATTCGAATCATTTCTGCCGGATGCAGCCGCACCAGCTTTTTGCGGGCCACTTTTCTTTGGCCGTCCCTTACCCAGACCGCCTGATTCCGAGAGGGTGCCGTTACACGAAGTGAGAGTGTGAAGTCTCTCTGGCCACTGACTTTTTGGGGAAGCACATACCTCACTCCCAGTTTTGGTTCGATCCTTATGTGGGATTCCAAAGTTTTTATTCCGCCATCCAAATATTGGACGGCAAATTCTCCTGCCAGTGCCGCCTCTTCAGAGACATAGTCGGCCAGATCATGGACATGGAGGACATTTCCGCAGGAAAAAACACCAGGAATGCTGGTCATCAACGTTTCATCCACATATGCGCTGCCGGTTCTGGATTCCATGGTTACATTTGCCCCATGGGATAATTCGTTTTCTGGGATCAGGCCAACCGACAGGAGAAGAGTATCGCATGGCACATATTTATCCGTTCCAGGAATGGGCCGGAGGTTTCCATCCATATTAGCCACCGTGACGCCCATCAGCCGCTCTTTTCCATGAAGATTAACCACGGAAGTACTCAAATGGAGAGGAATCTCATAATCGTTGAGGCATTGTTGAATATTCCTGGGAAGGCCGCTTGCATAAGGCAGTATCTCGAATACGGCTTCCACTTTTGCACCCTCTAAGGTCATCCTCCTGGCCATAATCAGACCAATATCGCCTGAGCCTAAGATAACGGCCCGTTCTCCGACCATGATGTTTTGAAGATTAATCAAATTCTGGGCGGCTCCGGCCGTATAAATGCCCGCCGGCCGTGTCCCCGACAGAGAAATGGCACCGGCCGTTCTTTCCCTGCATCCCATGGATAACACGACGGCCCCTGCCTCGATCTTGGTGTATCCATTTCTGGAACTCACATAGAGGTTCCGTTTTTTATCCATTGACAGGACGATTGTATCCAACATAGCTTCAATGCTTAGATCCTGGAATTCATCAATATAACGCTGGGCATATTCCGGCCCTGTAAGGGCCTCCTTAAACCGATGCAGGCCAAAGCCGTCGTGGATGCATTGATTGAGGATCCCGCCAAGTATTCTAGCCCTCTCGATTAAAAGGACGTCACGGCAACCGTTCTTTCTGGCGGAAACTGCAGCAGCCAGTCCGGCCGGTCCACCGCCGATAACCACCAAGTTATGCCTCTTGTTTTGCATAAGATTTCAGACCTTTACTATAATGAAATCCGTGTTTTTTTCAACGGACATGCCCGCTAAAAAGACGAGAACCTGCGCTCTTCAACACAAAATCTTCCGGCCTATAGCCGAATTCCTTTACCAATATCTGTATGATTCTGGGCAGACAAAATCCGCCCTGACATCGTCCCATCATAGCCCGTGAGCGGTATTTAATGCCATTAATTGTCTTATTACCTAATGGATTCTGTATGGCGTCTATGAGTTCCTTTTTTGTGATCTGCTCGCAGCGGCATATGATTTCGCCATAATCCGGGTCCATTGCAACAAGATCTGCCTTTTCTTCGGGCGACAATTCATAAAAGAATCCAACCTTACCAGGGCGCTCCGGCTTAAAGGCGGCCTTCTTTTCAAGAGTCATAAGCTCTGCAACCATATCTCTGACCATCAGGGCAATGGACGGAGAGCATGTCAAACCGGGGCTTTCAATCCCGACCAGATTAATGAATCCAGGGACGTCGTCCCGGCTCTCAACGACAAAATCTTTAAACCCTTTCACTTCAGGCGGTGTCTGCTTTGCCCGTAATCCCGAAAAGCTTCGGATAAAATCCGATTGCGAAAGCTCCGGCAGGAGTTTGTGGCCTTCTTTTTTCAGCTTTTTTATGATTTCTGATGTGCATGCATAATCGTCAGGGTCATCCACGTATTCATTGCTGGGGCCTATAAGGATGTTGCCGTCCACGGTATTTGTCAGATGAATACCCAATCCGGCGCCTCCTTTTCGGGGAGCAGGATAGATCAAGGTAGACAAAGTCCCATCGAGCCTTTTATCCAGTATAAGGTATTCCCCACGGCATGGATAGATGGCGTATTCCGTAATTCCCAGCATCTTACAGATACGGTCGGAATAGAGTCCGGCTGAATTGATTAAAATTGGGGCTTCATAGGTCTTTCCGGTTGATGTATTCACCTGAAAACCCTGACCGTTTTTGGTTATGGCCGAGACCTCGTGGCCCAAATAGAATTGAACCCCGTTTGCCGCTGCACTCTCTGCCAGTGCTATGGTCAGGCCATAGGGGCAGATAATGCCGGTCGATGGTGAATAAAGGGCATTATTACCTCCAACACCAGGTTGGATTTTTTGCATTTTATCGCTGTTGAGTATTTCCAGTCCCGGCACGCCATTGGCTTCTCCCTGTTCTTTAAGGGTGTTGAGAATCTCAATGTCGATCTCGTCCTGGGCTACTGTCAACTTGCCGATATACTGGATCTTAACCTTCAGCTCCCTGCAGAGATCGCTCATCAATTCATTGCCCTGAACATTGAGGCGCGCCCGGAGGGTGCCGGGTTTATAATGAATACCGGAATGGATAACACCACTATTCCGGGAACTTGTGCCCATGCCCACATCCAGCTCTTTTTCAAGCACGGACACATTTATCACATAGCGAGACAACTCCCTAGCGATTGCATTACCGACAACCCCCGCGCCTATAACGATGACATCGTATTTGTTTATCATTTTTTTATGTTTATTTCAGCCTGGGGCTTTATCCTTTGCCCCTTAGGCCTCTTATATGGAATTATTCTTCAATACCTGCCAGTCTTTTCGCCATCTTTTTCTTGCTCTCCGTGTCGCTTTCACGGAATATGGTTACCCGATGCGCCTCCGGGGAGCCTCCGCCATGGATGTCCGATATGGTATCCGCGCTTTCCAGGGCCAGCTTTTCGACCAGCCTGAACATCTTGACACGGTTTTCAACAGGCACTCCATCAACGGCTTTAAGGTATTTCTTTAACATGTCACCTATTTCGGGATTCTCAAAGTCCTTGTCTGAGGGCAGGTCAGCCACAAAGCCGCCACAGACATCAATCATGAGACGCATTGACTCGCTCAATTCCTTGCCCTCATGGATTTTTGAGGCATTGGCCAGAACCGTGTCGATAAAATAGGTGCCTGAGGGCTGTTTCTGGCCTTCATAAGAAGAGGCAAGACAGCATCCATAGAGGGTCTCGGCCCTATGAATCATGTCGATAACCTTTTGCTTATGATGTCCTGCTTTTTGCGTACCGTTATATTCCATCAAGGTCAGGGCCGCCCCGATCATGCAGTCGATCTTACCGGCCTTGCAGCCTCCGTGGCTCTGCCTGTGATATGAAGAAAATTTTACGACCATATCAACGGCAAATTCGGTCTCCCCGCACATAAAGACCCTTTCCCATGGAACAAAAACATCGTTGAAAATAAGGGTAGGACAATATTTGGAGTACCTGAAATTACCAATGTCACAGCCGTCAAGTTCACGGGTATCAAGACTCGATCTGCCCACGACATGGATTAGGCCTTCCACATCCGCCGGCACGGCAAAGGCCACGGCGTAGTCCTTGTCTTCTTCCCTCAATGCCCGTGTGGGCAGGACAATGATCTCATGGGAAGAGAGGGATCCGGTCTGATGGGCCTTTGCCCCGCGCACCATGATCCCGTCATCCCTTTTCTCGACGACATGCAGGTACATATCCTTGTCCTTCTGTGCCGAGGGACTGAGCGACCTGTCACCCTTTACATCGGTGA
Organism: uncultured Desulfobacteraceae bacterium; assembly: GCA_964423495.1. Classification (GTDB taxonomy): domain Bacteria; phylum Desulfobacterota; class DSM-4660; order Desulfatiglandales; family Desulfatiglandaceae; genus CAYRFN01. The sequence goes on along the minus strand of CAYRFN010000035.1, from coordinate 21,279 downwards.
CACCGGCATTGGCTGTAAGGTCGTTTTTCTGCATATATTTAAGGAATTCCATAAATCTTTCATAATATTTTGTTCCGTATTTCTTATCAATATCATAGGTCACTATGGATAAAGTGGACAGGCAATCCAGGCCTGTGCATCTCTGGTGACATGTCCCGACCAAGTTAGCCACCTTTCGGTTGACCTTTACCCTCGCCACAAGATCCTCCATGGTTGAGGGGGGAAGTGTGAAGCGGTTTACGGGTTCGTTAATTAGAGAGCTCTGGGTAACCACCATATCCCTATACTCATCCAACTCCGCTACTTCATAGGTAGCGCCAGTGGCTTCTATTCCCGCCCTGAGCCGGGGATTATCCACGATATTTTCAAGCCTCTCGCCGAACATGTAGGCGGTCGGTTTCATTTTCCTTAAAGATTCAATATATTCGTCTTTTGTCATAAGACCCATTTTGTAATACCTCCTTATTATAAATATCTTTATTTTCTTTAGTACTCAGTCCGTTCTTGCTCGGCAAGAATCTTTTTGATGCTGGACATGACCTGTATTTTCACGTTGGTTAGATGGTTCTTGAGCACCGACCGCGCCCTCTCAAGGCTGCGCAGCGCGAATGCATCATAAACCTCCTGGTGGGCCTGATCCGTCGATGAGAGCGACGCTATGGGAAAGTAGTTTCCCCCGTATTTGAGAAACAGCATATCAAAGACATTCTGCAGGATTCGGATCTGAGTGGCTTTGCCCGAAAGAGAGGCAAGGGTCATGTGGAATTCCCTGTTTTTGAAGAGCCGTTCCTTCAGATAGAATTCCCTTTCCGCGGATAGATGAGCCTCAAGCGCGGCCTTTAGTTCGTTTAGACCCTTTTTATCTATCTTCTCAATAGCCGCTGGAACCAGAGAAGGTTCTATAAGCTCCCTGATCTCGTAAAGCTCCTCCAACTCTTTGAGACTGAAGGGCGCCATGGAATAACCTCGGTTCGGTTCATGCTGGACATACCCCTGTAATTCAAGCCATTTAAGGGCTTGGATGATCGGAGTAGGGCTCAACTCAAGCCTTTCCGCGAGATCTCTGTAGGCAATCCTCTGTCCCGGCACAAGCTCCTTGTTGTAAAGCATATGCCTGATGCCGTAATAGGCGATCTGACTGCTGCCTTCCCGTTGTTTTTTGTCTTTTGTTTTTTTATTTTTTTCCATGCGATGAATTTATAAAAATAAAATTAAAAATGCAATTAAAATTTCATTTTTTTTCAAAAAATAAAGTTATTCATAATCTGATTAAAAATATGATTATTTTCATTGACATATGGGCTTGAAAATCTTATTCTTTCACGCCACATAAAAACACGAGTGTGTCTCCCAAATATATACATTTTAAAGGAAAAAACCATTATGAGACTTCATGAATATGAGGCTTTGGATATTTTCGAGAAGAACGGCATCCCCGTTCCGCGCCGCAGCATCGCATCCACGATGCATGACGCCCTTCATGTGGCTGGCGAGATAGGATACCCCATTATGCTGAAGGCCCAGGTCCTTGTCGGGGGCCGTGGCCTGGCAGGCGGAATCAAGACCGCGTCCTCGCCTGATGAATTAAAAGAGGTGGCCGAGGGTCTTCTCGCCTCCGATATCAAGGGGCAATCTGTCCTTAAAATCCTGGTCTGCGAGAAGGTGGATATCGCAAGAGAACTCTATCTGGGCTTTACGATAGATGGATATTCAAGCAGGCCGGTTATCGTGGTGAGCACTGAAGGCGGCGTGCTCATCGAAGAGACGGCGAGGACCCATCCGGAGAAAATCGCCTCATTCCATATAGACAAGTCTTTCGCTTTATACCCCTATCAGGCCCGTGCCCTCTTGAGGAGGCTTGGCATTGAACAGCAGCTTATCTCCTCTTGGACGGACTTGATCGGCCAGTTATACAATGTAGTGATGCGCTACGAGGCGCTCATCTGCGAGATAAATCCCCTTGTCGTCCTCCCGAACGGCGGACTGATTGCCGTTGACGCGGTATTGGAAGTAGATGATTCGGCCATATCCAGGGTGAGGTTACCCTTGCCTGATCGCATAGACAGGATCGAGAACCCGATTGAGCGCAGGGGCAGAGAGATAGGCGTCACATACGTGGACCTGGATGGGGATATCGGACTTATCTCCTCCGGTGCCGGGCTCGGCATGGCCTCCATGGACATCATCGGCGAAAAGATGAAACCCGCCAACTTTCTTGAGACAGGCGGCGGGATTACAGCCGACCTGCTTTATAAATGCATGGAACTTATCATGATGAAACCCGGCCTGAAGGCCATATTTATAAACGTTTACGGCGGCATCAACCCTATCCACGAAGGCGCTAAAGGTGTGGTGCGTTACATAAAGGAAAACAACGTAAAGATCCCAATCGTTGCAAAGGCCCTGGGAAACCGCCAGGAGGAGACCTGGGAGATCTTCCGCTCCGCTGGCGTCCATGTAGTGACGGAGGCGGCTACTGAAAAGGCGATAGAGCGCTTATACGAGCTTGTAGGACGAGGTGAATAATGAGCATACTAATAAACGATTCAACCCGTGTACTTGTGCAGGGCATCACCGGACGAATAGGAAAAGCGCAAACCCATTGGATGCTTGAATACGGCACAAAGGTCGTCGGTGGCGTCACCCCGGGCAAAGGCGGAAACACAGTAGAGGGACTGCCTGTATTTAACAGCGTCCATGAGGCCGTGAAGGAGACAGGGGCCAACGCCTCTGTATTTTTTGTCCCCGCCGTCTTTGTCCTCGACGCGTTTATGGAGACCGTCGATGCCGGGATCAAGCTGATTGTAATCGTACCTGAACATATCCCTGTCAGGGATGTTATCAAGATGCGCTATTACGCGATTGAGAAGGGCGTGTTTGCCCTGGGTCCCACAACCCCAGGCATCCTAGTTCCGGGCAAGGGAAAGATGGGGATCATGCCCGCCTCGCTTTTTGCACCGGGGCGGGTGGGCATTATCTCCCGTAGCGGAACGCTCTCTTACGAATTTGCAGGGATTCTTTCGGAGAAAAACGTGGGCCAGAGCGCTGTTGTCGGCATGGGCGCTGATCCGGTTGTACTGAGAAACCTAGCGGACATACTTGAACTCTTTGAGGAAGATGACGGCACTGACGCGGTGATTGTGGTGGGGGAGGTCGGCGGTGAGCAGGAAGAGAAGGCCGCTGGATTCATCTCGAGAAGGATGACCAAGCCCGTCGCGGTCTATATCGCAGGGCGTTATTCGCCGCAGGGTAAACGAATGGGTCATGCAGGAGCTATCGTACGGGGCTCTGCAGGAACAGTGGAAAGCAAGTGTGAAGCCCTTCGAAAGGCCAATGTCAAAATCCTCGGCTCTCCAATTGATGTAGCCGGCTGGGCAGAGGAACACAATTTTCATTGAAATTAGTCGAAATTAATGCCCTTTCCGACAACCTTATCTTGATTTTCTGTATGGCTATAACGAGTCCGTATAATATAATATGACCCAGAAAGAAAAGGTAATATTTTGGTAACGTTCAAAAGGCTTCGCATTTAGAAGGACATGAAACTTTCTTTTAAGAAATTCGCAGTTTAGCCATGGCAGAACATGGGACTCTCTTTTCAAAAACGAGAGGTCAACTGCAAGACCGAAGGGACATCACTGCGATATGGCGGGCGGAGGGTTAAGTCAGCACTTTGCCTTTACGGTGGCTATGACATCAACCTCAGTAAATTGCCGCCCGCCTGAGAAGCACCTTGACCCCACGAACCAGCAACCAGTTTTTCGTTTTCTGAAAAGAGAGCCCCATGTCCTGCCTTTATGTACCTGATATATGGTTAAGGCATAGGGGGCGTTCGATCCCGCTATATGCTATAGGGGGGACGATTTTCTTAAAAGAGAGTTCCATATCCTTATTAAAGAAATCGAAAGGCACATAAACTGTCTAAGTACAAACTGAATGTAAATACTTTTGAACGTTACCAATATTTTTACCGACGGATCAATATTAAATAGCTTGACTGTAGGTCTCCGGGATGGAACATGACTAAGGCAGCTGCAATGAAAATAACGGAAGAAATATTTCAGGTAGGAGGACAAGACCTTACTTCGTATGAGGATGCTGCAATTTATTTGATTCGTTTTGGGAGCTCTGGCGCACTTGTGGATGCTGGATGTGGGCGGTCTGGAGATAAACTTGTCAAAAATATTCGTTCGTTGGGTATTGAACCCGAACAAATAGAATATCTTTTGATCACCCATTGTCATTTTGACCACACGGGTGGCGTAAAAGCTCTGAAAGATAAATTTCAATTTCAGATAATTGCACATGAACTGGAAGCCCGTTTTCTTGAAGAGGGGGATCCAGAGGTAACTGCTGGCAGTTGGTATGGAACATCAATTCAGCCTTTTACTGTTGAAAGGAAATTGACCGAAGCCCAAGAAGATATCGTTTTAGGTGGGAGGTTGATCGAGGCTATTCATACCCCTGGACATTCTCCTGGGTCGGTAGTGTATCTAACTGAGTCTGAAGGTCTCAAAATCCTTTTTGGTCAAGATGTTCATGGTCCGCTTGATTCTGCCCTAATGTCTAATAGCGAAGATTACATGCGTTCTTTGAAACTCCTTCTTTCTTTAGAAGCTGATATTCTCTGTGAGGGACATTTTGGTGTCTATAAAGGCAAAGAAGAAGTAAAAACATTCATTAGATCTTTTTTATTGGAATAACAGATAAGGTGAAGATTCTTGGATTCGGAAGGAAAAGCTCGGATAAAATCACTGCTTATAGAGGGCGTCAAGGAAGGTGTTTTTCCTGGGGCGGTACTCTTGGTGGGTCATAAGGGAGAGGTTGTTCTTTTTCAAGAAATTGGGCATTCTTTATTGGCTCCTCGTCCCGATCCAATGCAGAAAACCACTATATTTGATCTGGCTTCTTTGACAAAACCTCTGGCTACCTCCCTGGCATTAATGAAACTTATTGATGAGGAGGTAGTCAATCTTGACCAGCCCCTTACTGATTTGCTATCCAAAACCCTACCTAAGGACAAGAGGGACCTGAATTTAAGGCTTCTATTGTGCCATTCTGCCGGTTTTCCTGACTGGAAACCATTTTACCTTGAGCTTGAAAAGTTTCCAGTTGAAGATAGAAGGAAACAACTGAGGAAGCGTTTATTAAACATTCCCTTGGCTTATCGGCCCGGAAAGGAAGCCCTTTATAGCGACCTTGGATTTATGATACTCGAATGGATTGTTGAAGAGAAAACAGAATTGCCATTGTACAAGTTTCTTGATCATAATATTTATGGCCCATTATCGCTAAAGAAGACCTTCCTCAGTAACAATGAAAGTCCGCTTCGGTTTAAGGAAGATCAATTTGCCGCTACTGAAGACTGCCCGTGGCGAAAAAAGGTTATGAGGGGCTATGTCCATGATGAAAACGCCTATGTACTTGGGGGCTATTCAGGACATGCCGGGTTGTTTGGAATAGCAGAGGAGGTCTATGACTTAGTTGATTTTTTACGAGGTCATTTTCTTGGGCAGAGGACTGATTATATCAAACAGGAAACAGTCAGAACTTTTTTCAGCCGTCAGGATATTGCCAATGGCAGCACTTGGGCCCTGGGTTGGGATACGCCGTCTACTCAAGATTCCAGCTCTGGAAGATACTTTTCAACCAACAGCGTGGGGCATTTGGGTTTTACCGGTACCTCTATATGGATGGATCTTGAGAAAGATGTAATTATTGTTTTTCTTACAAACCGTATCCATCCAACACGCAATAACGAAAAGATTAGGGCTTTCAGACCCAAGCTACATGATTTTATTATGGAGGGACTGGAAGGGAAATTACTGAAATTGAGCTAAAGTTAAGGAATGGAGAGATAGATTTATGGGAGAAATAAGAAGTACTCTTGACATCATTATGGAAAAGACAAAGGGTCTTACCATTACCCAAGAGGAGAAATCTGAGATCCAGTATCGTGAGCTGACAGGAAAGATTAGGGGTCTTATTCAGAAATTCATTGATGCTATTATTGATTTAGACAGGCTGAGGATAGAGGCGGCTGCTATTAGAGAAGAACGGCAAGAAATGTTTGATCAAGTTATAAAAGAAGAGGCAAAAAAAAGGATTGAACTCGATCGAAATAATGAGCCAATTTTTTTGATTTTGAAAGACATAATTAGCACAGATACTGCTTCTATTCAAAAAATTTTAGCTGATTTTGAGCAGAGATTGGAGAATGAAAGAAAGGTGCGTGAAAGGGAATTACAGGATAGATTGAAAGAAAAAGGGATATCGGGTTCGGCGATTTTGCCAAACATTAAGGCAGATCCCAAATGGAATGATCATGTATTGAAGCTGAAGCACGAATTTCGAAAAAAGGTAGAAGGATCGTTTACTTAATCACAATTTTTCCCTTTGGTTTGTTCACTACTTCTCCTATGATTGCCGCATCATTCATACCTTTTTCCCTTAGTTTGGCAAGCAGTTCATCGCTGCTGTCCTTTTCCACACAGATGAGGAGACCCCCAGATGTCTGAGGGTCAAAAAGAACAACCTGCATGAGACTATCAACGGAATCGAGGAATTTCCCCATGGGCTCGCGAAACTCCCTAATTTTGTAGGCTCCGCCAGGGACAAATCCCATACCTGCATACTTAAGAGTTTCAGGTAAAATAGGTATCCTGTTGCTGCTGACTTCGACTGTAAATTCTGAAATTTCAATCATCTCGGCAATATGACCCAGAAGACCGAACCCGGTAATGTCGGTACAGGAGTGGACCGGATAATGTGACATGATCTCGGCTGCATCCCGATTAAGGGCAGCCATTAGGAGAGTAACTGTTTTTATAATTTCATCGGAAGCAAGACCGCCCTTTATGGCGGTGTTGATGATACCGGTTCCGAGCGGCTTGGTCAGTATCAGGCGATCTCCGGCCTTGAGGTTTTTCTTTGTGAAGATACGATCAGGGTGAATGAATCCGGTCACAGACAGACCGTATTTCAGTTCTTTGTCCTCAATACTATGCCCGCCGACCAGGACGACCTCTGCCTCCTTCATCTTATCAAGCCCACCCTGAATGATCTTGCGGAGGATTGATATATCCATCTGTTTAACCGGGAATGCAACGAGATTCATGGCTGTTTTAGGAACACCACCCATGGCGTAGACATCGCTTAAGGCATTGGAGGCTGCAATTTGACCGAACCAATAAGGATCATCCACAATAGGTGTAAAAAAATCTACGGTCTGAACAATAGCGATATCATCCGTTATTTTGTAAACAGCGGCATCGTCTGGTCGTTCCAGCCCAACAATCAGGTTCGGATCAGTAGGGAGTTCAAGCCCGCAAATTGCTTTATCCAGGTCCCCTGGAGCTAATTTAGAGGCTCACCCTGCGCCTGTTACGGTTTCCGTGAGCCTGAGGTCTTTTTTATCTGTCATGGCCTTTACCTAAAGAAATATATTTAAAGTGCCCCACACGGAAAAGCGGGGATATTTACGAAAAGTGTCAGAATGCCTCGACCTTTGGTCGGGGAGCTTCACTTAGCAAATAGCTCTTACATTAACCAAGGTCTCGGCCACCAGTTGCCAGATGTATTTTACCTCATATTCATAATCTCTGTAATACTTTGGAAGACGGCTTTTAAGCTGGTGGTAACAATTGGAACAATCAACAACAACAACGCTGGCTCCACTGTTTTTAATGGATTCAAACTTTAATCTGCCATAATAGGATGACTGTTTTTCAAAAGGTGTGGTCCACATGCTTCCGCCGGCGCCACAACAGAAGCTGTTGCCCCTGTTAGGATACATTTCAACGAAATCGTCCACGCATTTCTCTATGATCCAGCGAGGTTCATCATAAAATCCTTTGCCAAAGTGACGCTCGAGTTCTCGGCCGTGTTTGCATGAGTCATGCCAAGTAAAAACCTTGCCAGAGTTAACTGACTTGTCAAGTTTGATACGGCCCGATTTTATAAGCCCTATAATAAATTCATAGATATAAGTGGATCCTACATGAAAGCCTGGGCATTCAGCCTCAGCAAGCTCCCTGCCCAGGTTCTGTATCAAGGATGAATAATCTTGCTCAGAAATACCCAGATTATTCCCAATTGCTAAAATCTCATCCATTTCTTTGTGCATAATTCCGGGGACCTGGTCGAAGGGTCTCATGCTTTTCATCTTCTTTATAATGGATACAATATCTATGCCCATAGGGCAGGAATAGGCACAACGCCCACAGCCGGTACAGACCCAAGGAAAATCGGAATTAACGACCTCATCTATCATGCCAAAGGCAAGCATCCGGAGAACCTTTCTGATATCTAGCCCTTTTAGTTCCGGTATTCCGGTGGCCGGGCAGCCACCGGCACAGATACCGCAGGATAGACAGAGATTCGGGTTAAAGATATTTAAAAAAGTCCTTAGTTCATTATTCAGTTTTTTAATTTTTAGTGCTTCCATTTCATCCTTCTGAGGGTGGATTCTGCACACTTCTTTTGTCTGTATTTAACTTATCCATTAACTCTTTTTTCTTGTCAAGAACATCCATGAGGGCAAAAGGTATGTGATGAATAATCTCTATCACCTGTGTTGCAGGTGTGGGCTTTGCGTAATGCCCTGCTAAGCGATTGACCTTTGCGGCAATTATGGCAGCCTCTTTTACCTCAAGACCCCCAGCAATCAGGGCTGTGATAATACCTGTCAGTGTATCTCCAGTTCCTCCAATGGCTTCCATGGTCTCATCTGTAGGATGATTGATGGTCGCCTGAATTCCGTGCTCATCAGCAATATAATCTATTATTCCCTTGACCAGGATATAGCATGCGGCATTTTTGTGCTTAAATGCCTTGGCAATTAGTTCGGATACTCGATCCCTTTCATGGAGTATAAAAGCCCTGGTATAAAACGGATGCGGTGCTTCTTTGTCTGCTAAAAAAGCAAGTTCGCCAACATCTGGGGTGAAAAGATCATATTCAGAGGACTCTCCGCTCATTTTGGCCGCGTACATAAAACCGGCATCTGCAATTAGTGTTGGACGTCTTGCCATATCTTCTATTGCAAATAGGACCCGGTTGTGCCAGTCTACGTCAGGTTGGATGTAGTGGAATGCAATGGTTATGAATTCGGCCTGTCGCAAATTATTTGTCAGGTATTCATAAAGACGTCGACTACCATCCCCCAATCCAGTGTCTCCTACAAGATATCCAAAGGGAGCCGGTTGATTAAAGACTTCTCCGACCTCGATTGCGGCGGCTAGAAGGGCAGGTGTCCCCCGATTGACAGGTATCCTTTTCCCATCAATAGACAGCTCATCACCTTCCAGGCGTACCTCAGAAGCCACCAATGGGAAGTCCTGATCAGGAATAGTCCCCACTACAGCAAACATTTACGTTTCATCTCCTCATAGGCTAACTGAAGTGCATATCCACAGAGGGTGTGACCGATTTCTCGCGGGCTCGGTGCATCAGTTATTGTTTTGCCCACCATCTCCTGAGCCAGATAGGGAACATCCGGACAACCACCACCGGATATATTCACGATGGTCTTTTTTTCTTTATCAACGGTTAGTTTCATATTGGCGGCCCGAATCATCAGAAACTGGCCAAAATCTTTAGTCTGGAACAGAGAGACAGGTTTAAGCAAAGGGCTATTCACTGGAACTGTTTTTAAGGGTTGGATTCCGTCTTCCTGCAGGGTCCTCAGTATATTCAATTCTTCAATGACGGGGAATTCAATGACAAGGTCGCAACCACTTCGAATCTCCGGTGGTGGCGCCATCACTCGGATCCTCCATCCCTTTTCTTTAAGAACCCTTTCGGCCCGGATTACCTCGCTGGTGTTTTCAAATACAAGAATCCCTCGATCCGCCTTCTGAGTTTTAGAGGCAGCTTTCGATTCTTTTCGTTTGAATAAGCTAAAGAAACCCAAAGCTAATCCTTATTGATGATTATTCGGTATCCCTCACCGTCTGGTTGAACGTCCTTCACCTGCCAACCCTGACTCTCGGCGGCTCGACCAACGTTTTCTCTGGAAGTGTCCGTATCTACAAGCACCTCAATCTCCCCTTTATTCAAGTTCTTTATCTCGTTCAGGGTCATCAGGACAGGTTGGGGACATGAAAACCCTCGTGCATCAACTGTTGTACTCATTTTTAGCCCTCCTTAAGCGTTCTTTTTTTTCATGGTAAAACCGATAAAGAGACAGACCAGAAGCCCGATAATCACGGCTGCAATTCCATGGGGCCCGACCCCTTTGGGGGAACTTGCCAGGCCGAAGTTATGGGCAAATCCGGCGCCTACAATCATTCCGATAACAAAGACAGCGGCATCCCCATCACCTTCTCCTGATAAAAAAAGCTGACGACCGGGACATCCACCGGCAAGAGCAAAGGCCAGGCCGGCTACTACCATGCCTCCGAAGTTCCAAATGTGCATGGTATGAGCCACCGGCTGCTTGTCAAAACCCGGATGAAATTGTCCCACGATCAAGTTTGTAATAAATGCAAAAACTGCAAGAGCAAGTAACCCGGAAAAGAGATGTGCCTGTCGGAACAGGATAAGATCCCTAAAGGCCCCCATAGTGCAAAAACGGCTTCGCTGGGCAAGAAATCCTATAGCAAGGCCCAAAAGCAGGGAGATGATAAGTGGTGCGTGCATAGCTCCGGGGCCTTTGACACTATAAAACAGGACTCCACTTTTGGCTTCTTCCTTAATTTGCGGGAAGATAATCATTAGTAAGAGAAAGCCGAGCATTATCAAAGGAAATAACCATCCTACTGATGTGTATGTCTTCTCACTGCGGCCCAGGTTATATCCATTTTTGAGGAAAAGGGTCCCGATCCAGATGCCAACAATGAGGCCGGTTAGTCCTAAAATTGCGTTTCCGTCACCGCCGGCAAGACGCAACAGGGCGCGCCATGGACATCCTAAAAAGACCAGTGCTCCTATCATGGCAAATGCCCCTAATACAAATCTTACAATGGGAGCGGAGCCAGCTCGGGGTCGAAACTCTTTAAAGAGATATGCCGCAATCAGTGAGCCCAGAACAAAACCGATAATTTCCGGTCGCATATACTGGATCATATTAGCACGGTGTATGCCGATTGCTCCTGCGATATCTCTCTCAAAGCAGGCAACGCAGATACCCATGTTTGCAGGATTGCCCCACTTCTGTAAGAGAGGGGCGAAGATCCCAATAAAGGCTCCAACACTAATAATACCCCAGCGTGATGCAAAGAATTTTTTTAACATCTCCATCTCAGACCCTCCTGTCTTTGAATTTGTCGATTTAAGATGAGTATCCAACATCCTCAGTTTAACTTTGATTTCTGAATTATGTCACTGGAGGGGGCAAGGGGAATCGAACCTCCTCCCGGTTTTGCAGACCGGGCCAACGGGTTTGAAGCCCGCGGGGCGCCCAGCACCATTGCCCCCGTCCCCTGGGTCAAAAAGGCATATGAGTCAGACGAAATGGATTTTTAAAGATGGAAATTATGAGATAATGAAAAAAAAAGGCATGATTTTTCGGCCTGGCTCTGTGCCTACCAAACCCGGGTAGAACAATTTATCGTGCGTCAGGTAAAGCCGAAAAATTTATACATAGATGAGTTCCTAAGTAGTAATAGTATGATTATGGATTTGAAACAATGAATGTAACAAATAGAAGAGAAATTCCGATTTGTCAATATAAAATTTCCGATATAAAATTTCCGATACTAAAAAGTTTTTCATAATGAAGAAGGAGATTTTTGTTGACATATTATTCCAATTTGGAATATATTATTATGGAATAATTACCTATGGAATGCCGCCATGATGAAAACAAAGCCATCTACCGAATATGCCTTGCTTGGGGCGCTAATGTCCGGCCCTAAACATGGCTATGAGATCATGCAGTTCCTGAGCACTGCCTTTGGTTCAACATGGCATGTGGGCACTAGCCAGCTTTATACCCTCCTAAAAAGACTTGAGGGGGATAATCTACTGGTTTCCAGCGTGGAGACCCAGGACACGCGCCCCTCGAAACGGATATTTTCCCTCAATGCCGAAGGCAAAAAGCTATTCCTTGACTGGCTGCACAGCCCCACAGAACATGTACGGGACCTCAGGATCGAATTCCTGGCCAAACTCTTCTTTTTTCACCGCCTTTCTTTAAGAGGGGGTAGAGAATTGATAAGCACCCAGATTCAGGGCCTGGAACAGATCAGGGAAAGGATCAAGCAAAGACAAAAAAAGGAAAAGGACCCATTCAACAGGCTGGTCTTCGGATTCAAAATTGCCACTGTCGAGGCCTGGCTTGAATGGCTCGTTAAACAGGCAAAACCCTTTATTGAAAACGGTTGAATTGGTTTCAAAAAGGAGGAGATTCAGATGAAAAAGATGCTGTTTTGTTTAGGTGTAACGATTTTTTTCCTCACATTTGTTGGCAGTTTATTGGCTGCTGAAAAGAGGATTGCCGCATTTTGCGGTTCTGCGAGCAAGCCTGCCATGGAAGAGACGGCCGGAGCTTTTGAAGAGAAGACGGGGATAAGGGTGGATCTCCACTTCAGTGGTTCGGGGACAATGCTATCACAGATGAAGATGTCCCGGCGAGGAGACCTGTACATCCCCGGTTCACCCGATTATATGGTCAAGGCCGAAATGGAGGGGATCGTTGACCCTGAGACGGTCAAAATTATTGCCTATCTTATCATAGCCATTGATGTTCAACACGGTAATCCGAAAGATATCCGAACCCTTTCAGACCTGGCCGGGCCGGGGATCAGGGTGGGTATAGGAAATCCCGAAGCGGTTTGCGTGGGCCTGTATGCCATTGAGGTACTGGAACGAAGCGGGCTTTTAAAGGATGTGCAGAAAAATATCGTCACCCATGCCCCCAGTTGTTCCGGCACCGCATCCCTGTTGGCCATGAAGAAGGTGGATGCCATTATAGGATGGAGGGTATTCTCCAAATGGAATTCCGATAAGATCGATGCGGTCTTTTTGAAGCTGGATCAGGTGCCCAGGCTCGCCTACATACCCGCTGCTGTCTCCACGTACAGCCAGGACAGGAAGAGCGCTCAAAGATTCATAGACTTTCTGACCTCCCCTGAAGGCCAAAAGATCTTTGCCAAATGGGGATATATCGCCACAGAAGAAAAGGTCCGGACGTTCGCCCCCAATGCCAAGATCGGTGGAGAGTACAGACTTCCTGAGGACTACAGGCCCCTGGTAAGGGAGTAGATCTGGCCGGCGGGGGCATATAAATTTTGAAAAACGGCAAATCGCATGTACTGAAGGCCCTGACAGGTGAGAGGGCATTTAAGGCGGCTACAATCAGCGTTCTCGCCCTCCTCACCCTGTTCTTTACGGGGATCGTACTTTCCATGATGGTCTATACAGACTGGGATACCCTGTTTTCCACCCTTATATCCCGGGAGATCCTCTTTGCCATCAGGTTGAGTCTGACCACCGCCACCATAGCCACCGTGATTTCGATTGTTATTGCCATTCCGGTGGCCTATGCCATCTCCCAAACTGAATTTCCAGGAAAGGTCATAGTTGATACGATACTTGACCTGCCGATCGTCATCTCGCCCATTGCCTTAGGCGCGGCCCTCCTGGTCTTCTTCAATACCCCTATAGGGATGGGGATAGAAAACAGGGCGCTGAGATTTGTCTTTGAGACGCCCGGCATCGTCCTGGCCCAGTGTACCGTGGTCAGCGCCTTAGCGGTCAGATTGCTGAAGTCCACCTTTGATAGCATTGACCCCAGATATGAGCAGGTGGGGAGGACATTAGGGTGCAGTAAGGCAGGGGTCTTTTTTAGGGTGACCTTACCCCTTGCTAAGGATGGTTTGATAGCCGCCGGTATCCTGACCTGGGCCAGGGCAGTGGGGGAGTTTGGAGCTACCGTAATGTTAGTCGGGGCCACCAAGATGAAAACTGAGACCCTGCCCATCGCCATATTCTTGAACCTCGCCACCGCCGACGTAGAAAAGGCAGTAGCAGTGATCTTTATCCTTATTGCCATTTCAGCAGCAGCCCTGATCGTTCTCAGAAGGATCAGTGGTAAGAGGTGGCAAATATGATTGAAATCAAAAATCTTTCTGTGCGATTAGGCGATTTCTCCTTAAATGACATAAACCTTACCATTCTTGATAGAGAATACTTTGTTCTCCTCGGGCCAACAGGGGCGGGGAAAACGATCCTTGTTGAATGTATCGCCGGCCTGTGCCGTTTCCGAAAAGGGAAGTTATGTATAGATGAAAATGATGTTACATCTTTACCGCCGGAAGAACGGCAGATAGGTTATGTTCCGCAGGACTATTGTCTGTTTCCCTTTTTAAATGTGCTGAACAACATAATCTTTGGGTTGAGAGAAAAGAGGGTAGAAAAAAACAAGATGCGACAGAAGGTGGAAACTCTGGCCCCTCTATTAGGCATTTCCCATTTGCTGAAGCGCGATGTACGCACCTTAAGCGGGGGAGAAAAACAGCGGGTAGCATTGGCGAGGGCCCTTGCTGTCTCTCCCGGGATTTTGCTCTTAGACGAACCCCTGAGCAGCATAGACGTACATACCGCTAAGTACCTGCGGCAGGAACTAAGGCGGCTTCATGAAGAGTTGAGGGTGACCACCATACATGTAACCCACGACCTGAGGGAGGCAGGGGAATTAGCTGATAGAATAGCTGTCTTGAATATGGGAAAACTGGAACAGGTAGGCACACCGGAAGAGGTTTTCTTTCATCCTCAGAGTGAGACCGTCGCTGATTTTTTGGGAACGGCAGGTTTTCCGAGACGTGTACAAGGTGCGAACCTCACTATTTATTAATCTGACGAGTTGATTTGAATCGGCAATTCTCAAATTGGTTCCATACCCTGTCTGAGGAATATTTTTGTTCGAAAGGTTCAGGATAATGGCTGACATATACGCGGAACTCAAACAACGAGTGCTTAAGCTGTTTAAAGATCAAGATCTCTTGTCCGAGCGGGTCTGGATACGGGCCAGACCCCTCAGCATTGAAGAGGCTATTGGTAACCCGGAAGCCGATGATTTTCCCCTGCAAAAGGGCAAAGAGAAACTCATGTAGGCCGAGTTTATGAATACCGTGGGACAGGCCTATACCGACCAGTATGGAGACTTTGAAGGAACTCTTGAAGAGGTTTTTCGAACGGCCCTTGAGAATAACTATAGGCGGGCCGTCTTCGTGGCTACATTAAATGCAGTATTGCGCTATTTACACCGGATTGACAGAACCGTTCATTGCCACGACCAGGAGCCCAATCAATGTGCTGAAGGACTTGTCCGGTATCTAAAAAAACATTGAATTGGGTACAATTAGAAGGCAGGCTATTTTTTGTCGAGAATTCCCCTTATTTTTCTAGAAAGTTCCTTCATTTCAAATGGTTTCTGGATAAATCCATCACACCCTCGCTTCAATATCTCAGAGACCTGTTCATCGATTCTGTAACCACTTAAGAGGAGCACTTTTACCTGCGGGTTGATCTTTTTAAGTCTGTCATATGTTTCTCCACCACCCATCTCTGGCATAATCATATCAAGGATAACGATGTCAATTTTATCTTTGCTTTGCTTGTAGATACTTAGTGCCTCTTTCTCACTCTTAGCTGTCATGGCGGTGTATCCCATCTTCTCTAACAACTGCCTGGACATATCAACAATCATATCGTTATCATCCACAAAAAGTATGGTTTCCGAACCAGTTAGGATTTCTTCAGACAGGTGTTCTTTTTTTATGATTTCCTGTTCAGATGCGGGAAGGTAGATATTAAAGGTACTTCCCGTATCTTTATTGCTCTGGAGGTTGATAATGCCATCATGATTCTTGATAATGCCGTATGCAGATGCCAACCCCAAACCTATGCCTATTCCCATTTCTTTGGTGGTAAAGAAGGGATCAAAGATATGGTCTTGGGTTTCTTTATCCATGACGGTGCGGGTGTCGGTAACGGATATTCTTACATATTTCCCTGGCGCCATTCCATTAGGGCTGACATGGTTACGGTCAATGATGATATTCTGTGTTTCAAGATACAGCTCTCCAACCCCTTTCATGGCCTGGGAGGCTTTGCGAAAAAGGTTAAAAAGCACTTGTTCGATCTGACTTTGATCCACCTTAACCGTCCATATATTTGCTTGATATTTTGTATCTATTTTTAGTTCCTTTTTAGTGCGGCAAAACATCTCTGAGCTTCTCTTTATAAGCTCATTGATATCAGTTGGTCTTTTCTCATATTTTTCGACCCTTGCAAAGCCCAGGAGTTGTTTTGTTAGTTCTGCAGCACCTAAAACATATTCCTCTATTCCTTTAATATGTACAAAATGGGGATGGGAAGAATCAGTGTCCGATAACATCAAAGAAGAGCGTCCCTGGATTCCCATGAGGAAGTTATTAAAGTCTTGAGCAATGCCTCCCAAAAGTATTCTAATATCTTCCAATTTCCTGGTCTGTTGGAGCTGTATTTCAAGCTTGGCCTTTTCCGATCGGGCAAGGTTCTCTTCAGTGAAGTCTCGTCCGAGAGACTGATATTCCGCCGGATAGCCCTGTTCATTAAATAGGGCCTGCACAGTCCACATTTGCCATTTAAGTTCCCCATCGGGAGTTATGACCTGGTGCTCATATGTTACTGTAGGACTTTTCGGATTAAGGGACATAAAATGATTTCTTACCTTTTTATTTTCATAATCGGGAATGAATTGGAAAAAGTTCTGCCCAATCAATTCTTCTCTCTTTATGTTGAGTTGGGAACAGTAAGCCTTGTTTACAAAAGTCAATGTTCCATCCGGAAGAAATCGGCAAATCATCTCGGGCACGTCTTCCAAGATAGCACGATATCTCTGTTCACTGTCCCGTAAGGCCTTCTCAGCCCGATTGTGCTCTGTTATATCGCTAATTATCGTAAGGATGGCATCTTTTTCACCGAAAGAAATACCGCTTGAATGGATTTCCACATCCACTACCGAACCTTGCTTTCGCATGTCTCTCAGCTGATATATGCGTTCTTTCTTCTCGGGCCATGTTTCGCGTCGTTCGGTAAGAATGCCACGGTCTTCCAGGTTGATTATATCAATAATGTCCGTTCCCATTACCTCATTTTTGTGTTCGAAGCCATGCAGTTTGAGCCATGCCGAATTTACATCAATGATCTTTCCTTCTTGTGTCAGACTCATAGCTTCCAGAGAGTCCTCGAATAAGGTTCGGTATTTCTCTTCAGATTCTGCAAGCTCTTTTGCAACTCGCTTGTGCTCAGCTATCTCATCTTTGAGAGCCACACTGGTCTTTGACAGTTCTGCGGTTCGCTCCTCAACGCGCCGTTCCAACTCGTCCCGTGCCTTTTTTAATGCAGCCTCAGCCTCCTTGCGTAGCGTAATGATTTTGGATAACTCTACTGTTTCCCTTAAGCGTATATTTCCAGCCTCTTGCGCAAGCCTCTTGTAGTAGTCACTCTCTTCTTTTGTCTTTTTTAACTTCGGTTCAAGTGAGGCGACTGTCTTTTGTGTTATATCCTTTCTTTCTGCTAAAACCATTAAAACTCCTGTCCAGTGCAGGCCTCTGCTGTTTCCATGCAAGGGTGCTACTTCAACTCCAGAATAAAACCCTAACAACGGTGTTTTATATTGGTTGAGCACTTTCTGGATTTCTGAGGCTTCCTCTGTCAGGGTTTCCGAGAAGGCTGCCGATCTTCCTGCATAATCAATATACAAGGCAAAGATGGGTCTTTTCCCATCAGCGTTTATTTGCTCCATGAGCATGGCCGAATTTTTCTTTGCAGACTCTATCATCTTATTGGAATCCCTCAGCATGAACTGGATTTTAGTGCCTTCTTCAAAATCAGGCTCAAAAATAATGACACCTTCTCGGCCAGGTGAAACGCCGACAATAAGCCTGTTCACATAATCTCCTTCTCTGAAATAGTCGAATTCCTTTCCGTAGTTTAGGCCTATGGCTAGACGTTTGACAGGGATCTGTTTCTGCCAATCCTGATTCCCGTACATCTTATCAATCATCTCAACAATTGGTTTGCCGTCTATTTCATAAATGATAGGGCCATCACTCCTTGTAATGGTATGATAGATGCCGTCTTTAGGAGTACAGCCGTGCATAATTTTATAATAAGGCTCAAAATCGCCGCTTAATAGAGCACCGACAACACTCTGTTTTCTAACAGAAGAGCCACAAAACTGGTATGTGGACTTTAACTCCATGTGTCCAACTACGCCTGCACCTATGACTGGGATATCCGTGTTAAGTATTTCCTCTATACCCTTAATTAACGGCGGTGAGGCGTTCATTACCGGTGGAGCATTTTCCATGGCCGGAATTTTTATTGGATCATAGAAAATGAGGAAAAGATTGGCTTCCTTGTCGTCTGATAATTTTTCTGCCAACTTTCTTCCTGCCAGCTTTTCATCTATATGCAAATCGCCTACGGAAGCCACTCGATGTCGGAGGGTTTCCGACTGTAGGATTGCAGCACCTGCAGGATACCCTTCATATGATAAATGGTCATTAGTGATTATACCGAAAGCTGAACCGCCAATGATCGGTACTTTATTCCCCACTACCGATTGCAGTCCTCTGAAAAATTCTTGAGGGTCAAGCTCTCCACTGCAAAAGGCAAAAACTATTCCGGGGCTGACAATCTCGCCATTTTTCATCGCATTTTCGGCTACCTTTGTACCCGCCGAGATGGCGTCTTTGTCATTGCAGTATCCAATACCAACTTCCATTTTCTTACTCCCTCTTAACCTTTTTTTTTCTTCTTCTTCTTCTTCGCCGGGAAATCGCTCAACTGCCATATCATATTTTTGTGGTGAGATCAAGTCTATAATGAGATTTAGGCGAGTCTAAATCCCTGGTAAACCTTTCAACCGAGTAAGTACCACAGGATCTCCCTTCAATGAGATAAAGCTAAGGGTATCCAAAGCGGTATATAGTGAAAAGCTAAAATGACATAAAGGTAGAATTCCGCGTGTTTTATTACAAATACGGAAACCACATTCCTTCAATATCTTTGAAATTTGCCTTTACAGCTTCATGACCGGAAACAACGTTTCCATGCCCTGGAAGGAGGTGTTCTACCTCAAGTGTTGAGATCCTTTTTATACTATCCTTTAACTCCTGCCCGTTGCCACCAGGCAAATCTGTTCTACCAATGCCTTGATCAAAGACCACATCACCTGTAAAGAGTGCTTTCTTTTCCGGCCAATAAAGACAGATAGACCCTGGTGAATGACCTGGTGTTTGTATGACCTGAAAGTTCATATTTCCGAAATTGAGATCCCCTCTCTGTAATAAGATATGCGGCTCGAATCCTGAAATACCTAAGGACTCTCCATAATGGGGGGCAATAGTTGTAATGAATTCCATTTCATCACGGCTAATTGCAATCATAGTGGGAGTGTCTGCGAATATTTTGATGCCTTCCATGTGGTCCGGGTGACCATGTGTGATTATTAGGATATCAATATCCTCGGGGGATAGGGAGAGTTTGGAGAGATTATCACGAACATGACTAAAGAGGTGATAATGCCCTGGATCAATCAGGATCTTTTTTTTGTTGTTTATTAGATAGGTGTTACAGTTGTTTGCAGTTGGAGAGAGCCACAAAAAGCCGTATAGGTTGTCAAATATTTTCATTATGCATAACCTGCCGCTTATTAGGGTCTCTCTGTTAATAAAACCTTTAGTTCCATAGGCCGACCGTCTCTGAATATCTGTAGGGTTACGGTTTGGCCTACCTTCATTTTTTCAAGCAGTCTAACCAGTTGTTTCATGTCGGACATCTCGTGACTATCAATGGCGGTAATAATGTCTCCTCCCAGCAGGAGCCTCATGCTTCCGACGATTACTTCCCTGTTACCGCCTCGCAGGCTTGCATGATCAGCAGGACTACCTCTAATGACTTCAACGACCAACACGCCACGTTCAACACCTAAACCAAATCCTTCTGAGAGGCCATGGGACAACGATATGCCGGTAATTCCAAGCCAAGGTCTGGCTACCCTGCCCGAAGTAATTAGCTGGGTTGCGATATTTCTGGCCAAATTGATAGGTATGGCGAAACCAATACCCTGGTATCCACCAGATAGGCTGTAGATGGCTGTATTTATACCTATTACCTCTCCATTGGAGTTGAGAAGAGGCCCGCCAGAGTTTCCCGGATTTATCGCAGCGTCGGTCTGGATAAGGTCATCAATTTGATTGCCATCCGCGGTTTTTATACCTCTGTTAAGAGCGCTAATGATTCCAGTAGTTAGGGTATGGGATAGGCCAAACGGATTTCCAATGGCGATTGCTTTTTGGCCTACCCGAATCTTGTCGGAATCTCCCAGATTGGCAACGACATCCACATGTTTAGAAGGGATTTTAATTACTGCCAAGTCGGAATTCGGATCCCTGCCAACGAGAGTAGCAGAGATCTTTTTACCATTCGCCATTGTAACTATAATTTTTTGGGCCTTGGCAACAACGTGATTGTTGGTCAGGATATACCCTTTCCCGTCAATAATAAAGCCGGAGCCCTGTCCTTCTCTGGGGATGACTTCAAGCCAGAAATTCATACTAAGTGTTGTCGTTGCGATGTTCACCACTGCTGGGTGAACCTTTTCAAAGACCTCGACATTGATTTTTTCGTCATTGGAGACGTTGAGTAGTCTGGATTTAGAATCGTTTGTGGTGCGGTTAAAATCAAGAGTTTCTGAGCTTGGCCGCGATTTTAAGAAGACAAAAGGGTCATCCCGATTGATCCACAAAAGCAACAAGGAAATGGTAAGGGCAAGCCACAAGTACTTTGATTTGTAATTGGCCATTTGATATTATTCTTGGCAGATAGTGTTTTTTGGTATAGATGTTCTTGATCAGCAAAAATTGCGAAAAGAACCAAACAATTACATGGATTTTAATGTGTATATTGATTGCTATTGAACTGTCAAGCTGATTCGGCACATCCGGATCGGAGCGAGGCAACAACTTTTCTAAACCAGGTTTGCATTGACATCTCTTTGACCCTGTTCTAATGAATACCAAGTAACTTTATGAAGTAAAATTAATATTTTGTTAACAATTTAGTGCTTTGAAAGAAATCATTTGTGAATTTTAGGGACATAGGGATCTATTTCAGAAAGACGCAAAAAAAATTCTTAAAAGTTAGTCAAATGCCCCAGGGTCCTGTTCATGGGTACGCCCCTTACCGCCTTATTTTCAAAGCGCTAACCAGTTATATATTTTGCTGTTTTATAACAGATGTTCACCCTTGCATAATCAGTTAACTTATTGATATAACAGAGGA
>CAYRFN010000034.1:0-30742 GCA_964423495.1 uncultured Desulfobacteraceae bacterium | reverse complement strand
TACGGCGGGCGGAGGGTTAAGTCAGAACTTTGCCTTTATGGTGGCTATGGCATCAACCTCAATAAGTTGCCGCCCGCCTGAGAAGCAACTTAACTCAAATAACCAGCAATCAGTTTTTCGTTTTCTGAAAAGAGAGCCCCATGTCCTGCCTTTCTGTTCCTGATCCATGGTTAACACCCAGGGGCTTTCAGTCCAGTCATAGGAGGGACGACTTTCTTAAAAGAGATTCCCATGCCCTTATTAAAGAAATCGAAAGGCACATGAACTTTTTAAGTACAAACTGAATGTAAACACTTTTGAACATTACCAATATCTTTGAAGTTGAAAATGGAGGTTAACCCATGATAGGTAAAAATATTTCCATCAGCCCCTCGGCCATGAAATTTATGGAGGAAAGAGGGATCGAAGATGTAACCTTTAACTTGAGGGTCGAGGAGCCCGTTGGGTGCTGCGTCGGCATCATCAAGGAAATTGAAGCTCTTTACAAGCCGGCGGAGGACGCCTCTCGATATCGCTACTTCAAGGCCGGGGGGAAACATGTCTTTGTCGCAAGGGAGATCAAGATAATAGGCCCATTGGCCCTTATCACCGAAGGGTTCTGGAAGATAAAACGGCTGGCGCTCAAGGGTGCAACAATTCCGCTCTAAGAGAATAGCGAGCACTCACTATCCAGCCCGAACCTCTACCCTTTGCTTCTAAATGGCGGGTTCCTTAATTTGGCATCATATGCTCCGGCATCTGTACTGCAACTACCTCGCCTCGTACGCACACCTCTCCCTTGGCCGATACTGTAGCACTCACTATCACCTTACGCCCTCTTTTTTCCTTGACCCGTCCTCGGACCTCTAACGGAACTCCCAGTGGTGTTGGACGTATGTAAGTAACGTTCAATGACGCTGTCACGAATCGAAATAGTGGTTCTGTATCCATTTCGCGTCCCTCAGCAAGATATGACACAGCAGCGGCCGTTCCAGTGCAATGGCAGTCGATAATCGAGGAAAGCAAGCCACCGTAAACGTAGCCAGGAATAGCAACGTGATATGGCTTAGGGTGAAATATGGCAACCGTCTCCTCCCCATCCCAATAACTCTTGACCTGTAGACCGTGCTTATTGAGCCGACCGCAACCATAGCAATAACTTAGTTCATCTGGATAGTAGTCCTGAAATGCTTTCTGTTTCATACAATATTTCTCCAATTACCTCGCCCCTTTTTTTCTCTTCAAGGCGCCTGTATGGCAATAAGATGTCTATGAATGCCCCTGAGTGCCGGTATTAGTAACTCGCTTAATCAGCGCTATGAGACATGCTGCCGTAAAGAGCGCCGCTGCACCTGCTCCAAACGCTTTAAAATAATCACCGCTCGCATCGAATATATACCCCCCGATTGCAGGGCCGACCGCCGCCCCAAGGGCCCATCCTGCGGTAATCATCCCCATGATGACCCCCAGACTACCTGTGCCGAATATGTCTCCAATAAGCGTTGTAATTATTGTACCTGACCCGCCCCACAGGAACCCATAGGCAATGGCAAAGGCATAGAGCATCCATAACTGGTTCACCCACATGAGCCAAAGCAGCGCTCCGAACTGAATGAGAGCGCATGTCACACCCAGAGCCTTTCTTCCCAAGATATCTGATATCTTCCCTACGCCCAGTCGCCCCGGGATATTCGCGAGACCCATCAGGCTGATGATAAAAGCGGCATCCATGGGTGAAATACCCGTATCAACGGCATATGGGACAACATGGACTAATATCATGTGCAAACTCAGGGATAAAAACAGCCAGGTAAACCCCAAGAGCCAGAACTGGTTCATCCTGGATGCCTGGCCAAGTGAAAGACCGACGGCTTGAACCTTTCCCTCGTTTTTCGGGCTATCCCTTAGCTGGGGATCAGACTTGTCGCCATCAGGCAGGGCCCCCATATCGCGAGGATCCTTCTTTAACAGTAGCGAAACAACAACGATACCAATCCATGAGATAAATCCGAGAACAACAAATGCCGTACGCCAATTGAAATTTGAAATAAGATATGTGGCAAAGGGTGCAATAACAATGGCCCCCACACCTCCACCCGAGGAAGTAATGCCCACCACAAACCCCCTTTTCCTAACAAACCATCTTAAGGCCGTGGTATTGACGACGCCATATATTGGGCCGGTCCCTAATGAGAGCAACAGACTGTAGGTGATCAACAATTGCCATGGTGAGTGGGCCAGGCTCGTGAGGAGGAGGCTCAGACCCGTAAATGTGCCCATAAATATGCCTATTTTTCTCGGACCATATCTATCCAAGGCCCATCCGCCCAAGACGGCAATGAGGCAGCAAAGCAGCATATAGATTGAAAAGATACCTGAAGTCGCGGCCCGGGTCATACCAAACTCGGTTTCTATGGATTTTAGGAACACACCAAAGGAATAACGCACACCCATCCCGATAACGCTCAAGAGAAATCCGGCTCCGGCGATAACCCACCCGTAGAATATTCTATCCCTAAATAAAGAGTCGTTGATTTTTTTGATCCTCCTACAGATCACCCGTTCGCTAAAAACGGCCTCTCCGGTACTGCCATCAAAGTACAAGCCATCAGACGGTCATAAAGGGTTGCCGGAATTTACGAAAAGTGACAGAAATACCCGACCTTTGCTCGAGGATGAATGGCCATCTGGGTTTTAAAGGGGCATCAGACTTTAAAAATCCCAACAAAATCGTTTTTTAGATATTCCATATCAATTGCAACAACAGCATCCAGAATCATCAAAAAGCCCTTGTAAAAGTCCGTCATTGCCTCTTCTTCTGCCTGGCGACAAAAATCACCAACCCAGCGTCCTAAATGATCTTCGAGAAAGGATATCTCATTTATCAGGGTCTCTGTCGCATCAGATCCGGATGCCCATTGATCCTTCTCACGGCAACATAAATTCTTCATGAAGTCGAGCTCTACAAAGAGGTAATCTGGAGATTCTCGAACAGTATCATCAGGAAGTAGACCCGATTTTCTGTAAAATCTTTTCACTTGTAATACGGACTCTCCGATCCCCTCCTTTGACCGGTACAATCCCTCATATGGCGGCTTTAGATCTCGATGCCCCGTTCCTCTGAGTATCCTTGTCCTATCAACGGATAATTCATTCAGGATCTGTTCCTCAGGTTTTCCCTTTATTTCGGCCTGGTATGATGCAACATGGTCTGTGCCACTTTGGCATTTCGGGTTGTCCAAACCACATAGGCCATTCAGGACACGCTGAAAACCAACTCCCTTCATGTTCGATAGCAACTGTTGGTCAGGCAGGCGGCCGAAAATCCCCACAAGCAGATCATAGATCTTTGCCCTTCCTTCCGCGATATTAGCCATGGTCACACTGTCTTTGACTGACCCTTTATTCATCATTTTCTCAATGGATTCATACGACTTTCAAATAGATAATCAGAGAGCTTAAGAAGACACAGACCCCTGCGCTGCCAAGAGTCAGTATCCACTCGTCGGCTGTTGGCGAGTAGTCAGGAACTTCCTCATAACGGCTATATGGTAAAGGCAATGTGGATTTAGTCTGGTACTGCCGCATTAGATGAGACTTTTCCAGAAACACCGCAAAAAGAATCAAAAAGGATGCAAGAGCCAAAAGCAGGGAGCTATTCGGCGCGAGGACCTGAATAAATACCAGGATGATCAGGATGAGCGCATCCAACAAGAGGATTCTCATCTGATCAAACCCCTTCCTTTTATTGCTGAGATAGGCGATGTGCGCCCCCATAAGGGGTATCAGTACCAATACTGTGAGGATTAAAAGAAGACTGACCATATGAAACGGTTTCATTCCTGTTGATAGGGCGATAAGGTTGATCAGGGCCATCCCTCCCCACAGGCTCTGGGCCAAGGTATCAAGTCCTAAAAAAGGTTGAGATCTGAAACCAGCTCCTACGCGTGACAAAAAGAAGAGGGTATGTATCATGACAAATCCCAGGGCGGCAATGAGGCACAGCAAAGACCAAATCGTAGTCATAGCCCACTTTGAGGGAACCAAGTCTAACAAAAATAGGATGTTGAGTATGCCGCAGAAGGAGAGCATATAGAAATCCCAGGTCAGTGGCGAGGCAAAATTTTTCCCGCTAAGGATTTTCATGCCTCGAAATGGTTTTCCTAAATCAGAGCCCAGCAAAAGCCCCGAAGCCACCAGACAGCCGAATGATACGGCTGCCCCTATCTCTACCAAGGGACCCAGCGTTTTCACTTCAAATAAAGAGGCAATAGCGATAAAGATGAGTATGCCCCCAGCAAGGGCGGAAAAATAGAAAAACCCCTGAATATACAACCCCCAGGTGAATTTGTCGCCAAGATCGGTGGTTGTAAGGCCTGATTTCAATTGTCTGAGGAACATGATTCCCCATACAATCGAAAGGAATAAGGCAAGAAAAAAAACGATCCAAGACATCATTGCTCCCCCTATCCTTTGATATAGTAAACTGATGGTTCTGTCCCGAGTTCCTCCCTGAAGGGAGTGCCCCTATAAAGCACGATCAGCCTGGATATCTCACTATTAGGGTCATCCAGGTCCCCGAACGTTCTCGCCATGGCGGGACAGGTTTCAACGCAGGCGGGTTTGAGTCCTTTCTCAAGGCGGTGAAGACAGAAATTACATTTAACCACCGTACCCTTGTCGAAATCTTTTTGTTTAATTTGTTCATAGGGGGTGGGTAATTGTCCCTCAAAATAGTTCCATATATCCCACAGGAATTGCCGGACCTCATAGGGACAAGCGACCATGCATGCCCTGCACCCAATACACTTTACTTGATCGATCAACACAAGGCCTTTATCATTCATAAAGGTTGCACCAGTAGGGCAAACCTTTTGACAAGGAGGGTCCTGACAGTGCATACACGGCATGGGTAAAAACTTCATCTTTGCATTAGGGTATTTACCCGCCTCATACTTTATGACCTTGTTAAAGTGTATACCTGCAGGTGTCCCTTGCTCAGCTCTGCAAGCCACGGTACAAGAGTTACACCCCACACACTTTTGAAGATCTATGACCATACCGTATCTCATCGGACACCCTCCTTTTTATAGACCTTGACTGCAGGAGCCGTATCCTGTCCCCCGCTTACGCCGTCAAATGTCTTGTCGTCAAGGGAAAGCAGGGCATTGAAATTAGGGCCTATGCGGTTTAGAGGATTAGACTGGCGGGTGCCCAGGCCATAGCTTCCGCCCACACCAACTGCATCAGGATGGAAAAGTTCCGATACCCGCAAGCGCCCCTCTATTTTCCCGTACCTCGACTCCACTACAACGTCATCACCGTCTATAAGCCTCTTCTTTTCCGCAGTAGCAGGATTCACAAGAATGACAGATTCCCAGGGATCTTTGGCGTAGATCTCCGCTAACCAGGGACTCCCAGTCAGATTGCCGGCATCATTGCCGATATAAGGGGTCTTCCAATTTATGGCCCATAGGTCATATTCTTTGGGAGGGGTCGTTTCCGATGTTTCAACCCAATGGGGTATGGGGCGATAAAGGTCAAAGATGTAATCCATGTCTTCAATACCGGGGAATGATATATTATGTTTGATAAGATTTGCTTTCAACTCATCCCCGACCTCCTTCAGACCCATGAGGTAGAAGGGATGCCGGGTCTGGTTATCGGGGAAATAATAATAAAGGTAGAACTCCTTTCGGGACCTCCAGTACTCAATATATCCTTTCTTTTTCAGGTCATCCAAACTTTGACCATTGCTGTATGGCCAACCTCTGATTTGACGGTCAAAGATCTCTTCAAGGGTGTATTTTTTGTTGAGATCGAGCTTCCATTCTCCGTTCATGTTCAAGCCATCGGTCTTATCTACCCAGTCTATAGCATGGTTCAGGTGATCGTAAAGTCCTCCTTCCCCAAAAAGGATTCCAAGGCGTTCTGCCAGTGCTGTAAAAATGTCATCCGCATTCCAAGTGTTGAAAAGGGTCGGCACGGCCTCCCTTAGTTGAACCATCTTTAGACCATTGACCTCATCGTCAATGGACTGGTGTTGGGGATAGAATGGCGCCACACGGAATCTCTCCAAGGAGCTGTGTTCGGGTAGCAGGACATCCGAAAGGATGGCAGGCTCGTCCATGTGAAAGGCTATAGAGACGACAAAGGATAATTTTTTAAATCCTTCCACATAGGCCTCCGGCTGTGCATTTTGACGGATGGGATTCCCTCCGACCGACATCCATGCATCCACCTGATAGGGGAGGTAATATTTTTCCGGATCCAGGATGGCTTTGAGGGTCAGATGCGGTGCCGTGTGCTGATGGGGATAAAATTCTTCCATCGTTGCATGGTCGGGGGGGAACTTGAAAGGTTTTGCCACCGCCTCATACCCCGGCGTGACCGTGCCATCTTCCGTGGGCCCCATAATCGGCCCTCTATAGCTGCAGCTGAGGCATCCACCAGGCACTTCAATATTTCCGACTAACAGATTAATGATTTTGCCTGTAAGATCGGCGTAGGTTCCGCCCCTGCGGTTTGTCACATTCCGCTCAACGTTTAACGACACGGGCCTGAAGGGAAAGGTGAATCCGTCAATCTCTATGGTGCTGCCGATGCGGGCATGGACAACAAACTCTCTGGCCAACCTTCGGATGGTCCGAGACGGTACCGTACTGATTTCGGCCGCCCATTCAGGCGTGTACTGGGCAAATGTCTCTTTTACGAGATCAAACCCCGTCTTGCATTCCACGCCATTAACTGTGCGGGTTCCCGTTATGGCAATATCCTCGAATTTGGCATTATAGGGTTTTGCGATATTATCTACAAGGTCCCATATGAGGGGTCTTCCCAATTCAGTATCCCTGCAGTATTTCCCATCGTCATCAATCAGGTATGGGGCGTTGGTACGATTTTTAAGGAACCATTTATCATAGATCTGAATTTCGTGAAGCATCACATGGGCCATAGCTAACAGGAAAGCCAAGTCCGTGCCTGGGCGAATCGGAATCCATTCCCCTTTGGAAGCCTCATATGAGCTTCGGGGATCCACGACCACGAGTTTCATCCCCCGTTCTATAGCTTTGGAAAATTTTCGCATTCCCGGAACGATCCCGAAGTTAGGACCAAGGGATCGACCCATGGTAATATGATACTGACAGTATTCTAAATCGACAATCGCCACTGGATAACCGGAATGGACCAGGCCTGAAGGATAGTGGACTGTACAGAGGGCCCCATGGGAACCTGTTTCATTAGGTGTCCCAAAGGCATGACCAAAGGGTTGTCTGAGTATGGTATCCCGTTGCCCCCATCCTTCACATATGACAAGGCCTCTCGGATCTTTCTCCCTTACCTCCTTCAGATGTTCCACGGTAAAGTCTAGTGCCTCATCCCATGTAACTTCTTTCCACATAGGATCTATATCTAAGCCCTTTTCAGGGTTCGTTCTAATCATGGGTGTTTTTATACGATAGGGGTTATAGAGGGATATGATTTCCGCATTCCCCTTTGAACAGAGGGTTCCATAATTAGGAGGGGCATCTGGGTTGCCTTCGACCCTCAAGACAACCCCATCTTCCATGTGGACCAGGGTGGCACAATCGCCCTGCATGCATGCCCTGCATAGTCCGTAGAGAACCCTTTTTTCTCCCTTCGCACCGGGATCCACATCTCTCCAGCGGTATGGCGAAGATTCAAACCATCCTTGACCCGATTTGATGCTTTTCAGCATCTCCTCGTATTCGAAACGCTTTCTGGCCATGAATTCA
This sequence comes from uncultured Desulfobacteraceae bacterium, assembly GCA_964423495.1. GTDB lineage: Bacteria > Desulfobacterota > DSM-4660 > Desulfatiglandales > Desulfatiglandaceae > CAYRFN01. The sequence continues at coordinate 23,006 of CAYRFN010000034.1, read as the reverse complement.
GTCCTCCATTGATCTCTTACTTTTTAGTTCCGACTAATGCGCAGGATACAATCGGAAGAGTTTTTAACGACCTAATTCAATAACCGTGATAAAAATCAGCTGATTTTCAAAAGCTTTTTGGCGTTTCCGCCCAGAATTTTTTTCTTCTCTTCCTCGGGGATAACCATGGACTTGACGCCCACGAGGTTTTCACGGACAAAATCCTCTCCTGCCTCTGCACCAAACGGATAATCTGAGCCATACATCATGCGGTCCGGTCCGAAAAAGGCATATCCGCAAGGAAAAGCCCCTAAGGTGCCATCTACAGCCGTATCACCGTATATGTTGCCGTAATATTCTGAGATATGCCTTGGTAGCCTATCGCTTAAAAATTTATTGAAATTCTGTTCAATTCTACGAACAAAGAAGGGGAAGTAGTTGCCTAAATGGTGGGTGACGATCTTCATGGTGGGGAACCGATCGATAATTCCGCCGAAAATGAGCGTCCACAGGGCCTGGGTGCCGTCATAGTCCCACCCGAATACGTGCAAAAAACGATTGGCATTTTCCATATCCATCAAAGGGGAACATTCCCAATGCGATCCATGGATTAAGATGGGCAAATCATACTCCACAACCTTTTCATAGAAAGGAAAGAACTCCGGCGAATCCAATCCCTTGCCCTTTTGGTTTGATGAAACTGTAACGCCACGACAGTCCAATTCATTGATGCACCGTTCAAGTTCCTCCATAGTGCTCTTCATATCAACAAGATGAAAGATGCAGATATTCACGAATTTGTCGGGATATGCTTGGCAGAGGGCATAATTATCTTGATTAGACAACCGGCATACCTCTGCGGCATCTTCATCACTAAGACCGAGAAGGACCGGTGTTGTTTGACAGATGGCCTGCATATCAACCCCGTACTTTTCCATAATCGCAACTCGAACTTCAGGGTCTGCATTCTCAGGAGGGTAGGGGAATTCCTTCCCTTCTCCATAGTATTTGGCCTTTTCCATCATCTTGCCTACCGATTTTGATATATGGTGAGAATAAATGTCGATGATCATTTATTTTTCCTCCCTTTGGATTTATTTATATTCACTTAGCGGCCTAAAATAGTTTGGCCAATCCACTTAAAGTTCTGGAAATAATTCTTATACTTTTTCAATTTCCTTATATCGGAAAGCGCCATCACCACAGGTCCCATAGTTATCACTGGGAGTATTTAATTCAGGGTTAGATAGTTTCTTATCCAGGGGCGTCTTTCTTTTCCTCAAAAAATTTCGGGCGAATCAATACCGACCCGCCCGAAAAAAAAGGTGCATATTGTCTATAAGGTTTACAAGCAATCGCTTTTTCCCTTAATCCTTACAGACAATGAAGAGAATCCCTTACTTCTTTAAACCAGCCAATTCCTCCATGAGGGTGACAAGGGCAAAGAAGTCCAGGTCCCCTTTTCCGGTGGCCTTCATGGTTCCCAAGAATTGACGAACGATTGCTGTGATAGGCATCGGCACGTTATTAGCATTTCCCGTACTAAGGGCGATGTCGAAATCTTTGGCCATTTGGGCTGCTGTAAAAGCGGGAGCAAAGTTTCGATCCTTCAACATCTGACCCTTATATCCAACCAACGGAGAGGCTACTACGCTATTGTTCACGATATCGATCATCTGTTCCCAATCCATTCCTCCAGCTTCGCCAAAGGTAAGAGCCTCAGCTGTCATTGCCGAGGTGAGTCCTACCATCATGTTGAGCACAAGTTTCAAATATCTCGCCTCTTCTCCGGCTCCCACATAAAAAGACTTTTGGCCCATGCTTCCGAAAATATCCACGCATTGGTCATAGGCCTCCCTGGGACCGGAGGCAAAAATCGTCAAGGTTGCTGCCGTCGCAAGGGCGGTGCTGCCAGAGACCGGAGCTCTCAGATACTTGATGCCTTTTTTATCAGCCACCTCTGCAACACGAGCCGAAGATTGAGGAGATACGGTGCTCATATCGATATAGATGGCGCCAGACTTTGCTCCCTCGAATGCTCCGTCGGCACCGAATGAGACCTCCTCCAAAACGGAGTCATCCGAAATCATGGAGATGATCACATCCACATCACCAGCTAAGGACTTAGGGGAATCCGAGACTTGTGCTCCCTCATCGGCCAAAGCCTTGGTTTTATCTTTGGTCCGATTATATACTGTCAGAGAATACCCTGCCTTGACAAGATTCGTGGACATGGGAATCCCCATCTTACCCAGGCCGATCCATCCTATTTTCTGTTTATCTGCCATTTTTTTCTCCTTTTTTTAGTCCTGCAAAGCTTTTATTTACGGTCAGAATACATGTATCATTACTGCGAAAGAGTAAAGCCCAAGAGAAAAAGCTCATACGTCTTTCACCCTGGGGCTTTATTAAGCCAGAATTTACCTAGGAAGAGGAAATACCATCTTTGCCGTTTTCTTTATATCGGGATAATTTTTATTAGAAGTGATTTCCAGAACCCATGGCCATTTCTCCCCTTTAACCCACTGGCCACCCACCAAGGGTGTTTCGGAATAGTTCTTATCATTGTATTTGATGGGTCCCACAATGGTTTTCAGGTCTGTTTTCGCAATAGCATCCCGGAGCTTCTCTTTATTCAGGGTCTTGGCCTGTTTGAGGGCATTGGCAGCAATCTCAAACCCGGCATATTTGAAACCGATGGGCTGAGTCCAGGCCTTACCCGTCTCCTTTGTCCAGGCATCGCAAAGATCCTTGGCCGACTCCTGGGTCAGTGAGGACTTAAACGGGTGAAAAGGAGTCCACCAGATCTCAGTGGTGATTCCGTTGGGCAAATTTCCACCAAGGGCATTGACGTCTGCCGGGAAAAGGCAGGCTTTGGCTATTGTAGCAATCTTGGGAATAAATCCCTGCTGGTGGAACTGTCTCCAGGCGGTGCCCCAGTCAGGGGCTATTGGGCAACCCGTCAATATCTCCACCTTTTCTTTTTTGAAAAGGTTGACGAAACTGCTAAAGTCCTTATTGAAATAGGGGAACCTTCCCGGATCAATCACCTTATACCCTCTTGTCGGTAGGATTTTGGGGAAGAACTTTTCAAATGTAGTACCGTCCGGGTCATTGGGCCACAAGGCGCCCACAACCTTGTTCGTTTTGTCTCCGGCCTCATCCCAAATATCTACAAACAGATTGGTTAAAGAATCGACGGTCCAGAAGGCGTGAAAGGACCACTTGTATGGACCGCCTGTCATCCAGGCGTCAACAGGGGCATCAAGGGAAATGCACGGCATCTTGTGTCTTTCGCACATTGCATCGACAGGGTTCACCGTGTCGGGTGTGTGCATGGCAACCATAAGGTCGACTTTGTCCTTGAGAATCAGCTTAGCCGCCAGCTCTGCCGCCTTGGTGGGATTACTTTCCGTGTCAAGCATCTTTAGCTTGATGGGAACCTTCTTCCCATATTCTTCAATATAGATTCCCCCCTGTTTGTTAATGGCTTCAATCGCTTTATTGTCGGCCCATGGAGAGGCCTCTCCAAAGCCGGCAAGAGGCCCGGTAGATGGATTGGGATGGCCTATAAGAATGTAATCTCTTTTGGCAGCAAACGCCTTTCTTGCGAAAGACGGGACAATCGCAGCCGCTCCAAGAGCAGCCCCCGCAACACCGGTCTTCTTGATAAAATCTCTTCTTGTCAATCCTTTGGATGTTTGCCTTTTCTCTTTCATATCTAAACCCTCCTTTACAATTTTCACCCCAATTCATATGGTGAATGAGGCTTTGTGTGCGATTCTAAGCATATTTTCCAGGATTGGATCCCTATGCGAAGAATCGCATGTTCTTACGCCGGAGCGATTAGACCTCTACCCATGGGGGTGGAGATGTAACAACCGCAAACCTGATGGTCTCTCCACCAACAGGTTTGATACCGTGTTCCGCATCTGGAGGAATCCAGAGACAGTTACCGGGCCGGACCGTGAATTTTTTGCCATTAACCGTCGCTTCACCGCAACCTGAAAGCATAAAATAGCAGTGTTCCCTGCCGGCATGCACATCTAATTCCGCCTCACCACCGGGGTGAACTTCCGTGCAAAACAGAACGAATCCTTTAGCGCCTGTTTCCTTAGGAATCAGCGTGAAAGCGTCTGTGTTGATATGCTTCGGGGGGCAAGCAGATTGCATTTCTTCCATTTTATACAGGGTTGCTTCTTTATATTCAGCCATAGTTTCCTCCTTTTAATTATTTTATGTTAATATGTGCTCTTCAATTTCACCTGTACCCATATGAAGTTTTTTATTCACCTCCTTTCCTTTTTGTCTATTCTGAAAACTCCATGAGCTATTTTTATTGCCAGCCTAATATACCTCACAGCCCGGCAGACCGCAAGAAATAAGGTGGTCACTGGGGTAATTGAAAATCAACTCACAGCCATCTTTGGATACCACGAGTTCCTCTTCGATCCTTGCAGCCCCAGAGCCGTCTTCTGCGCCCTTCCAACACTCAACGGCAAAGACCATACCTTCTTTTATTTCAGAGGGATGATCGAAACAGAATCTGCGGGAGAGAATCGGCCGTTCCCAAAGGCCCAGGCCTACACCGTGGCCGTATTGAAGCAGATAGGCTTCGTCCTCATTTCGGTAGCCGAACTCCTCGGGCCCGGGCCACACATTACATACATCAGCAGTGGTCACCCCCGGGCGTATGACGTCGATGGCGTCTGACACCCATTTGGAACAGGTCTCATAGGCCTCGATCTGGTACTTATTAGGCTGACCGCAAATAAAAGTTCTATAATAGCATGTGTGGTAACCCATGAAAGAGTGCATGATATCCAGAAAAATCATGTCGCCGGGCTGAATGATCCTGTCGCTAAAAGTATGGCAATGAGGCGTTCCCCGGGAGCCGCTAACCGAATTGACGCACTCGACACGCTCTGAACCCAACATGTACAGACGATGGTTGGCAATCGCGACCAGTTCATTTTCTCTTGTCCCAGGTCTGATCGCTCGGGCGACATCCTCGTATGCCGCATCTACCATCGCCGCTGCTTTTTTAAGGAGTTCGATTTCATCGTGGGTTTTCACTTCCCGGGCATCAAGCATGGCCTGTTGACCTTCAACCACCTCAATGCCTTCCTTCTCCAGTGCTCTTAGCATGGAAAGCTCTAAAATGTCAATCCCAAGCGGTTCTTTCTCCACACCGTAATCGGAGAGAATCCTCTTGATCTGTTTGGCGAAACCGTCTTGAACGTTCATTTCAGGTGGCAGCGAACCAAGCATGTTGGCAATGGGTGGCTCCATTCGTTCCTCCATCCATGGGCTTGAAATCCGCTTGGCCGGAATGGCAGGATCGAATAGGAAGGGCTTTCCATCCTTCGGGCAGATTGCATAACGGTTCAGCTTATCCCTGCACCATTCGCCTATGTGTGTTCCGGTAATATAACGAATGTTGTCAAAGTCAAAACACAAAACAGCACCAAGGTCCCTCGCCTTGACTGCAGTTTGAGCCTTTTGGAAGCGCTCTTCTCTGAGACGCTGAAAATTGACTCCTGCTTCCCAATCAGTACTCATGGTGCCCCAGTCCGCAGTGGCATGTTTACGATTATATTTCATAGCTAACCTCCGATAATTAAGTTTTCATTTATTTATCATAAGAACAGAAAAAATACTATTGTTTTTTGGGTGAATGGATTACTAAGTCAGACCAATCCATGGCCGCTTCCATGACCGTTTCGCTTAGGGTAGGATGGGGTTTGATCCCTTCGGCCAGATCCTCTATGGCTCCCTCCATATTCAAGGCTGTGATCGGATCACCGATTAGATCTGTGGCATGCGCTCCCATGATATGAACGCCCAGAATTTCCCCGGTTTCTTTGTCACCAATAATTTTAACAAAACCATTGGTATCCCCCATAGCCCAGGCAGCGCCGCTGTTCAAATAGGAGAACCTGCCGATCTTTATCTTTTTACCCGTTTTCCTGGCCTCCTCCTCAGTAATTCCGACAGCACCGATTTCCGATAAACCCCAGATACATCGAGGCACCCATTTGGGGTTGACTTCCCGTTTTTCGCCCACAATATTGGCAACTGCAGCCTCGGCCTCGGCCGAAGCCTTATGAGCGAGCATTATACCGCCCACAAGATCACCGATAGCGTAGACACCCTTAAGGTTGGTCTCCAGCCGAGAATTTACTTTAATATAGGGTCCGTCGGTTTTGAGTCCGAGTTTTTGCGGATCTATTCCATCCAACATCGGGCTCCGACCGGTAGCAACAAGGAGCCTATCGCCTCTAAGGGTTTCAACCCTACCTCCTTTTCTTTCGTAAGTAATTTGAACATCGCCACCCTCAACCGACACCTCTAGAGCCTTTGTATTCAATAAGATCTTTGCCCCGTGCTGGTCCATTAGCATCCGCATAGAACGCCGGATCTCCATATCTTCCGTCATAAGGATATCTGGAAGAAGTTCCAAAATGGTCACTTCACGTCCGAGATTGAGAAATATGGTGGCCATTTCGACCCCAATCACACCACCACCGAGGATAATCATTTTATCAGGAACTTCCTCAGAATCAAGGGCTTCGTCAGTTGTCTGAATCAGCTCTCCATCAACGTCGATAAAGGGGAGAACCGATGGCCTGGAACCGGTGGCAAGGATAACATTTCCCATATCAAATGTTTTAGCGGTTCCGTCGGAAAACTTGACCTTAACACGGCCTGGAGCGATTAGCTCGCCCAGCCCTGCAGCCAGATCGATCCCATGGCTCTTTACGATAACCTCAACACCCCTAACAAGCCTTTTGACTACCTGCCTTTTGCGGGATACCATTTTTCCCAGATTGATGGACAGATTTTCAGTACCGGTCAAGGCCTGAGATGTTTTGGCAGTTTCTAATAGTTTAGTATCATAGATAAAACATTTGGTCGGAATACAACCGCGATTCACGCAGGTTCCCCCCAGGGCATCCTTTTCCACTAAGAGGACCTTTAATCCCCTTTGCGCGCCCCTTATAGCCGCGACATATCCTCCGGGACCGCCACCAATAACCGCCAGATCATACATCACGCCTCATTATCCTCCCTATAGAGTAAGAAAAGTAAAGGATGGTCGCTCAAGCTTCCATTTTAGGTTCTGCAGAAAATCGGCCGCTATAGCACCGTCAATAATCCTATGATCAACCGAAAGCCCAAACCTGGAAATCCTTTTCACCTCAACCTGACTATCGACCATGACCAGCTTTTCATCGGTTTTACCAATAGATAATATGCCGCTTTGAGGAGGGTTCAGGATGGCGGTAAAATGCGTGATATCGTACTGGGCAAGACTGGAGACAGTAAAGGTGCCCCGCTCCATTTCCTCAAGAGTTAGCTTACCTTCCCTTGCCCGTGAGACCAAGTCGGCCCGTTTTCGGGCTATCTTCACAATTCCAAGCCGGTCTGCCTGCGGTATAGCAGGCACGATCAGTCCCTCAGGCATAGCCACGGCCAAACCGATATTGATCTCGGGCATGATCTGAATCACATCTCTTTTGAGTTGAGCATTGAGAATAGGAAAATCAATTATATTTAGAGCGACTGCCTTGATAAGAAAATCATTGATCGAAGGATGCAAATCAAAGTGCTTCTCAAAATCCGGGATCAACTCTTTTCTAAATTTAAGCAGTGGATCGAGCCAGACTTCGGTAAAAAAGTAGATATGGGGTGCAGTGAATGCACTCTCAGACATCCGTCTGGAGATAACCTCCCGGATTTTGCTCATGGGAATGGTGGCACCAAATTCATGTCTTACTTCCCCGGTTTTCTCAAGGTAAGTTGTGACATCGGCTCGCATAATACGGGCTCTTATCCCTGAGCCTTCAACCTGCTCCAAAGGCACACTCTTCTTCTTTGCCAGCCTTCGGGCCAAAGTTGAAGCCTTGACCACTAACCTGACTCCGCCCTTCAAGGCTGCTTCCACATCACGAAGTAGAACGACCCCTTCAGGGCCCGACCCGGTCACCGTTTCCAGGTCAAGTCCCTCTTCTCCGGCTAGATGTCTTGCGGCAGGCATGGCCTTTATCTTCCCCGCCCTGACAGCAGAGGCCGGCTGAGTGGGTTTGGTCGGTGGACGTGAAACGGAGGATGTCTCGACACCCACTTCTGCAGCAACCGCTGCTCCTTCAGGAAAGGGTGTCTTGTAATCTGCAGAGACTTCTTCGCCCGGCTCAGTTATGACTGCCACTACAGTGAGTATAGGCACTTCAATACCTATCGGGACCAGGATTCTGGCAAGGATCCCAGTGGCAGGTGATTCCACTTCGGTAGCAACCTTATCGGCCTCCACCTCAAAAAGGGGTTCTCCCTTTTCGACAGTTTCTCCTTCTTGCTTGAGCCATTTGATTATTATTCCTTTTTCAACTGTTAGCCCCAGGGCGGGCATCACAACTTCAGTTGTCATGATTTTTCCCTCGTGTTCTCTGGTTTATTGCAGTTAAGGAAAGCACTACTCCTAAATATACGTCATAATCTTTTTGACAGCCTCTTTGATATTCTCTTCATCAGGAATATAGAACTTTTCAAGAGTGGGTCCATAGGGCACCGGGGTCATGGGCGCAGCAATCCTGAGGACAGGGGCTTCCAGATATTCGATTGCCTCTTCGCTCACGATGGCTGCGATTTCACTTCCAAAACCGTTAGTCTTGTTTCCCTCATCTACGGTAATCAGTTTTCCGGTCTTTCTTACTGATTCAATGATTGTCTTTTTATCGAGGGGGCAGAGTGTTTTCGGGTCAATCACTTCAATTTCAACACCTTCTTTTAGAAGCTCTTCAGCCACATTAAGGGCCTTTTGCACCATCCTGAAAGTGGCAACGATGGTTAGGTCGCGCCCTTGTCGCTTAATCTCAGCTTGGCCGAATGGTACTGTGTAATATTCCTCCGGAACCGGCCCTTTAATATTATAGAGCATTTTATCTTCAAAGAACAAAACGGGATTGTCATCTTTTATGGCAGTGTTGAGTAGGCCTTTCGCATCATATGGTGTTGAAGGTACAGCTATCTTCAAACCTGGAATATGCATAAAAAGGGCGTGAGGGATTTGCGAGTGGTGGGCAGCTGCGCCTCGTCCCCCGCCACCGGGAGCCCTTATGACCAAGGGGATAATTACCTGCCCTCCGAACATATAATGCATTTTAGCAGCCTGATTAGCGACTTGATCCATACAAGCAAATAAAAAATCCATGTTCATAATCTCGACCACAGGCCGCATGCCGTTTATTGCCGCACCGATCCCCCCCCCGATGATAGCTGACTCGGAGATCGGGGTATCCATGACCCTTTCCTCCCCGAAATCCTTCATCAGACCGGCGGTGATCTGGAAGATGCCGCCGAAGAGGCCGACGTCCTCCCCCATCATAAAGACCCGTTCATCCATTTCAAGGTTCTGTCTCAAAGACTCATTGAGTGCTTCCCTATATAGTATCTCTCGCATGTCTTTCTCCTTATGAATCATGCAAAAACATCTTCTAATGTATCTTCCCCAGCAGGAAAAGGCGACGCATTAGCATAGGCCATCGCGTCTTCCACCTGCTGGCGGACTTCTTTCTCCATCTGCTCAATCACTTTCTTTGTGGCCAGTTTTTGCTTGATGATCTTGTTTTTGAATCTCTTGATGGGGCACTTGGCCATCCACTGCGCCATCTCTTTTTTCGTCCGGTAGCGACCTCCCAGATTCGGGTCTCCTTCAAAATGACCCCGGAAGCGATATGTCTCGCATTCCACCAATGTAGGGCCCTCACCCTTGCGCGCGGCCTCTATGGCCTTTCCGACAGTCTCGTACACCTTTTCGACATCATTTCCGTCCACGATGACCGCCGGCATGGCATATCCCGCGGCGCGATCCGCAATATGCTTCACTCTTGTGTGACGTTTCATGGAAACCGAGATCCCGTACAGGTTATTCTCACAGACAAATACCACCGGCAACCTATGCAGGGAGGCAAAGTTGGCGCTTTCATGGAAAGCTCCCGTGTTTGTGGATGCATCTCCAAAGAAACAGATGACAACCTGACCACTTTTTCTTTTCTTTGCACCCAGTGCAGCACCGACCGCAATTGGGCCGCCACTGCCTACAATGCCCATGGCTCCAAGCATCCCAATCTCCATATCGGCTATATGCATGGACCCCCCCTTTCCCTTGCAGTACCCATCTTTTTTCCCAAATAATTCGGCCATCATGCGATTCATATCGGCCCCTTTGGCAATACAATGGCCATGACCGCGATGGGTACTGGTGATCAGGTCATCCTTTTTCAGATTGGCACATGCTCCCACAGCGACAGCTTCCTCGCCGATATAGAGGTGGGCCAGTCCCGGGACATTCCCCCGGGCATACTGATCGACAATCTTCTCTTCAAAGAATCTGATCTCCAGCATCTTCCTCATGAGATAAAGGGCAAATTTCTTTGTCAATTCCATTCAATTACCTCCCCATCCTAAAACATTCGTCTTAAATTACTATCTCAATAATAATTTGAGATTGTTCATAATCTCTATCTCTTTGTTCAGTTGTGTAATGCACTACCATAGAATTATTAGTATTTTTTTATGAGTTCCCCTTGAAGCAAGATGTGATCCCAATACACGGGGATTTTAAGTGTAAGAGCAATCTTATCTCGATCGTCGGTTCTGAAGCCTCCGGTGCGAAGATCTTATGCCTTTAGGAGCAAACCACGCACATGAACAGCCCAACCTCAGGAATTCCGTTTTATGTATCCCGACGAAGTATTTTTAACGGTACTATATGGTTTCTTTGCAAATAGGATGCCACTATTCTAAAATTGCTTTAGATGCTGGATATTATGCTGAAATTCCAATAAATGTTCTGATCACCAGATGGTCCGACGCAGCATTATCCGAGTTGAAAAGTGTCCTAAAAAAGGACATATGTCTTGTAATTACGCATTTCTTTGGGAAAACAGTCCTTTCAATTCCAATCCTTGTTATTCTGAAACGCTGTTGGAGGCCTTCTCACAAAAAGATCCTCATCTATTGTTATGTTCTTATACCAGATAAACCATGGATTCGTAAATCATTCCAACCATCTTTAATCATCCCTGGGCCGTAACCCCCTATGATCACACACAGGAAGTGGTATATAACTCTGTAAAATGCTACAAACCTTTTAAATTGTCAAAAAAATCCCATGCCGAATAGTTAATGAATAGAAGATTTGATTTTTTCACTATTTTAATATGAAACAATTGTACGAAATTAGAACAATATTTACCCATAAAATTTTGAGGCACCTCATACATTATCATTGACATTTCTAGGTATAGGTTGTAAATTGTTCACTTAAATAATCACGCATATAAAAATGTTTTATTTGGAAATATGGGTGCTTTGGTTACAAAACCTTCATGGCTCAGACGGAAAGTCCCTCCGGTTGGACGTAGTGCAACAGTCATGGCGACCATCAAGAATCGGTTGCTTCATACGGTATGCGAAGAGGCACACTGCCCCAATCAAATGGAGTGCTACGGGTATGGTACGGCAACTTTTCTTTTGCTTGGGCCCAGTTGCACCCGGAACTGTACCTTCTGCACGGTAAATAAATCTCCCGTTCATGCGCCGGACCCCGGTGAACCTACCCGCACCGCAGACGCTGTCGCTCAGCTAAAATTGAATTTTTGCGTCCTCACCATGGTCACGCGTGATGATCTGCCCGATGGTGGTGCAGGTCATATCGCCGGAACCATACGGGCCATCAGCGAAGTGTGCCAGGATGTCAGAGTGGAGGTCCTTATTTCCGATCTTGGCGGAGATTGGAATGCTCTGGAAAGGGTTCTTAATGCAAGGCCTGAAGTATTGAACCACAACGTGGAAACAGTACCCCGACTCTATCCCCAGGTTCGACCACAGGCCAGTTATAGGCGTTCCCTGGACCTTTTGTCTAGATCGGCAAAATATGTGCCTCCCCTTGTGATAAAATCAGGCATTATGCTGGGGCTTGGTGAAATAAAGGAAGAGGTGTTCAGCGTTATGGACAATCTCCGAGAAGCTGGCTGCCATTTACTCACTTTAGGCCAATATCTAGCACCCTCAAAAAGTCACCATCCAGTCATTCGATATATCCCGCCCGAAGAATTTGAAGAATATGGAGAGGAGGCCATGGCGCGTGGATTCTATGGGGTGGCCAGTGCCCCGTATGTGAGGAGTTCCTATCAGGCGGACCGATTATATGGCACTGCCAGGGACCGGCTAATTAATATAAAAGTCTTTGGACACTCCCAATCTTATGCTGCAGTCCATGGGCAATTTTCCAAAATAAAGGATTGGAGATGATTCTGTGGCTTTGAAGAGCACTAATATCCGTCCAATAAGTATTCCTCCCTATCCTGATGATCCTATCAGGGCGGCATGGGAGAAAGTAGTCCTCAAAGGGCTTGATCTGGACTACCCGGTCAGACCGGAAATTTTAAGGTCATGGCTCAGGTGCCGGGAGATAGGCCTGGATCCTCTCAACAAGAACCCTCTTCCTATCCTTTCAAAAAGTAAATTCCTCAGTCTACTTAAGCGTAATAAAGACTTCATTAAAGTCTCTAAGCCGGTGATGCAGATGGTGGAGATATCGGTCAGAGATACCGGTTTTGTCGTCACTCTGGCTAATAATGAAGGTTATGTTTTATTGGTGCATGGGGACAGGGACATCTTGGAAATGGCGCAGCAAAACTATTACCTGCCCGGTTGCCTGCGAACCATCGAGCACTCTGGGACCAACTCTATTGGAGTATGCCTTATAGAAGGAAAGCCAATCCAGATTACTGGTGCGGAACACTACAACATCTATTACCATCCGTGGACATGCTCCTCAGCACCGATACATAATAGTAACGCGAAGATTATCGGCGTCATCACCCTTTCAGGGCGGTCTGTCGGCCGACACCAGCATACCCTCGCCCTGGTTACTGCGGCTGCCGAAACCATTGAGAGCCAGCTGCGGGAGCAAGACCTGATTGAGGAAAAGCAACAGCTCAACTCCATGCTTACCCTGATCTTCAATGCCATCTCCGACGGTGTTATTGCCGTGGATAATAATCTGAATATTACCCGTATTAACAGCACTGCCGAGGATATGCTTGGCCTAGGTAAGGACTCCGTCATTGGCATTCCACTGGATCATGTAGTTCAACCCGAGGAGGCCCTGATTCAGGCACTCAGTACCAGAAAATTCTTTTCAGGCAGAGAGACCAGCTTTAACCGACCAACCGGCCACAGGAGTTTCATATGCTCGGTGGACCCTGTACGAAACGCCTCGGGGCACATACTCGGTGCTATCATTACCATGGCCGAAAAGCGGCAAGTGATCAACATTGCCAAGAAAATCGGTGGCAACTATGCCAAATACGAGTTTAAGGATATTAAGGGGAATAACCCAGCGTTATTGAGGAGTATTGAACTCGCAAAGATTGCCGCCAAGGCTAATTCAAGGGTCCTGCTCATCGGCGAAAGTGGAACAGGGAAAGAACTCTTTGCTCAGGCCATACATAATTATAGCAACAGGAGAAATGAGCCATTTGTAGCCGTTTCCTGCGCGGCCATACCCCGAGATCTAATCGAGTCTGAGCTCTTCGGGTACTGTGGAGGTGCCTTCACCGGGGCCAGACGTGATGGGCAGATGGGTAAATTCGAGCTGGCCAATAAGGGAACCTTGTTTTTAGATGACGTCAATGGGCTGCCATTGGACTTACAGGCTAAGCTCTTAAGGGTTCTTCAACAGAAGGAGATTTTGCGATTAGGGGATATTCGGACAACACCGGTTGACGTTCGAGTAATCGCCGCGAGCAACACTGATTTAATGAGTGAAGTGGAGAATTCAAACTTTCGTGAAGACTTCTATTACCGTATTGGAGTTGTGGAAATCGTAATCCCACCGCTCAGAGACAGAATGGATAACCTGGATTTGCTAATCGATCACATCATGCAACGACAATGTCAGGAAATGGGGATTAGAAAACCAAAGATCTCTGATGAGGTCTATGAAATTCTGAGAAAATATATTTGGCCGGGAAATATTCGCGAGCTCGAAAACTGTATCGAACGAGCTGTACTGCTATCCCAGGGCAATACCATTCGGAAAATCCATCTTCCTGAGAGGCCATTGAAAAAGAGGGGCAGTATTGAGTATGGTACAATGCCACTTCGCCTGGGCTTTAAGGCAATGGTTGAGTCAACACTTATTCATTGTGATGGTAACATATCAATGGCGGCCAGAGAGCTCAAAATCGCGAGAAGTACCCTATACCGTAAAATGAAGGAATTCGGATTATCATGACCCGGACAAGCCTGCCATCCTGCCAAGCCTGCCTGATATCGCCTGTCGTCCAGTCAGGCGCGCAAACGGAAGAGCCAATGTTTCCAACCCGATTACTCAATCTTGAAAGATCTGCCTACGGTGAGGTCTTGAGTCTAATGCGAAGATTGGTTGAGGTAAAACGCCGCGCCAGTGGGCCGGAGGTTCTGATGTTACTCGAACACGAGCCGGTCTTGACCATGGGCCGACGAGCGGAAGTCTCCGATATTTTGGTGTCTGAGGAGACCCTCCTAAAAAAAGGAATCGCTATCTACCGGGTGGAACGTGGTGGATTGATAACCTATCATGGCCCAGGCCAACTCATTGGATATCCCATTTTCAACATTCGGGGCATGGGATTGGGTGCGCCAGAACTTGTTCACCGGTTGGAGGAAGTTATCATTAATACCCTATCTGTTTTCGGAATTGCCGCGGACCGGAAGGAAGGAGAGCGAGGCGTCTGGGTAAAGGCGGACAAAATCGCCTCTGTCGGGGTAGCGATACGAGGAGGCATATCTTTTCACGGTGTCGCCCTCAATTACGATCCGGACCTTTCGCATTTTGAATTAATTAATCCATGCGGACTGAAAGGAGTACACGTGACCTCCATGTCAAGGATCCTCAGGGAGCCGATAGATTCCAGTTCCCTTAGAGATGCTATGATCTTTCATTTCAAGCAACAGTTTCAACTGGATTTGAATGAATGGTCCATCTTTCAGGCTGTGAAATACAGTTTCTGAAATCTACCTGTAGTCAAATGAAAACATCAGATAGGGAACTGATATACCCTTTATTTGTACTGACACAAAATTCTTGACGCTACCCGTTAAATACCAATAATATTTAGGCAAGAGTAGAAATTAAATTGACAGGAAACAGCGCGTACACTATTGTTCCATATAGCAGGCAATGATTTTACTATATAGAACAACACATAAAGGAGTGATGTCATGTTTGATCCCAAGGAAAGGCTGACGAAGTTAATTTCCACCCAAGAACTTGAACGCCGTTGGGCCTTGGCCCGCGAGGCTATGCGCGAAAACAAGGTCGATTATCTGCTGATGCGCAATGACGAGGAATTCATCGGTGGAAATGTTAAATGGTTCAGCGATTTTTCGGCAAGGCACAGCTATCCATTCACCGTGATTTTTCCCTATGACGACGAGATGACCCTGATCTGCAGCGGACCGTTTCCACCAGGTGATCCTTTTCCCCCACAATGGGCTGTTCGAGGCGTAAAACAGAGGCTGAACGCCCCATACTTCGCTTCGGCTCACTATACCCATACCTATGACGCTGAACTGGCTGTCAACGTTCTGAAGGAAAAGAAAGACGCCAAGATCGGTCTGGTCGGCAAATCCTTTATCCCAATCAATTTCTATGAATACCTGGTCAAACACCTGTCAGGGGCCAAGTTTGTGGATATGACCGAGCAGATCGACCATTTAAAGGCGATCAAGAGCAAGGAAGAAATCGAGTTGATAAAAGCGACTGCAACATTACAGGATGTAGCCATTGAACATGTGAAGAAGACTATCAAACCAAGCATGCGGGATTTTGATGTCTATGCCGAAGCCCAATACTCTGTGGTTAAACAAGGGAGTGAGCGGCAGTTGATCCTGGCTTGTTCTGCGCCAAAGGGCATACTCGCCGGTTTTCAGGTCCGTCATTTCCAGAACCGGGTCATTCGTGAAGGGGATCAATTTTCCCTTTTGATCGAGGTCAACGGCCCTGGTGGGTTCTATACAGAAATAGCCCGGATTTTTTCACTCGGCCAACCGTCGCAGGAACTGGTGGATGCTTATTCGTATGCGAGAGAGGCTCAAGAGCATTCGCTTAGCTTGCTCAAACCTGGTGCCAATCCCAAGGATATTCTGGAGGCAAACAACGAGTTTCTGGTGCGTAAGGGGTATAAGCCTGAACTTCGTCTATATGCCCACGGTCAGGGATATGATCTCGTGGAGAGGCCATTTTTTCTGCAAGACGAAACAATGACAATCAAGGCCAATATGAACATTGCCGTCCATCCGGGTGTTGCGACTGATACGGTATGGACGACCGTCTGCGACAATTACATTGTTGGTCCTGACGGCCCTGGTGAATGCCTGCATAAAACGCCCAAAGAAATCATAGTCGTTTTCTAAATATATGGAGCGAGACAATGAATGTGTTGATATTTAGTCCCGAGCAGAATGCTCAGGAATTTAAAAGTTATTTAACGTCGGATTTTCCTGATGTGACTTTTTTGGCCGCGAAAGAAGAAGAAGAAATCGGGGATTTTATTGAAAGGGCCGACGTTCTGGTAACCCTACGCATTTCCGATTCACTGCTCAGCCGCGCCAATAATCTGAAATGGATACAGTGCATGATTACAGGAACAGATTACATTGAGAACCTTCCATCATTTCAGGCACGCAAGGACATTATTTTGACCTCCTCGCGAGGTATCCACGGTCCGCAAATGTCCGAATTGGCAATTATGTTTATGATCGCCATGAACCGGCAATTTCCTCGATTCGTGCGTAACCAGGACCGCAGGGTATGGGAACGTTGGCCTACTACCCTGCTCTATCGGAAAAAGGTGGGTATCCTGGGGGTAGGGGCCATAGGTGAGTCCATCGCCCAAAAGTGCAAGGCCTTTGAAATGACCGTTCTTGGCATTGATCCATTCCCAAGGAAGGTAGATGCGGTGGATTCGTTCTACAGGTTAGAGGAACTCCACAATGCTGCTAAAGAAGTCGACTATTTCATTTCTGTCGCTCCTTCTACCCCTAATAATCGGAAGATGCTGAATACCGAATTTTTCTCCAAAATGAAACCCGCGGCATTTTTCATCAATATAGGTAGGGGTGAGATCGTGGATGATGATGCCTTGATTAAGGTACTGAAGGACCGAAAGATTGCCGGTGCGGCTTTGGATACCTTTTGGCAGGAACCCCTTCCACCCGAGCACCCGTTTTGGGGTTTGGATAACGTCATTATTACACCGCACGTGGGCGGTATGTGTGACATTTACGTCCAACAGGCGGTCAAAATTTTTCATGAAAATCTGAAACGTTATCTGAACGGTGAAAGAAAGAACTTAATCAATTTCATCGCTCGCAACTGAGTCCGGTAGAATTAGATTCTATTATAAACAGTGAAAGAAATGAAATGATTGGCAAGGCTAATGAGTGAGATTTTTACAGATGGTGTAGAGATTTTAGCACCGGTCTCCGGACCTTTTTCTGAAATAGTGACGCCGGAAGCCATGAACTTCGTGGCCAAACTGACCCGTGAATTTGCAAAAACACGCGAGGCATTGCTAAAACGGCGCGTTGACCGCCAGGCCGAGATCGATGCTGGAAAAATGCCGAACTTTTTGCCAGAAACGGAGGCGATTCGTCGTGCCGACTGGCAGGTGGCTCCGGTTCCTGAGGATTTGAAGGACCGGCGTGTCGAAATCACTGGCCCGATCGACCGTAAAATGGTGATCAACGCCCTTAATTCGGGGTGTAAGGTCTTTATGGCTGATTTTGAGGATGCCAACTCACCCACTTGGGAAAATATGATTTCCGGTCAGATCAACCTAAAGGACGCGGTAAGGAGAACCATTGAATTTACGGTTCCGAATGGAAAACAGTACGCACTTAACGAACAAACTGCTACTCTATTTGTTCGTCCCAGGGGTTGGCATTTGCCGGAAAAGCATGTGCTGATAGACGGAAAGCAAGTTTCGGCTAGTCTGTTCGACTTCGGGCTTTATTTCTTCCATAACGCCAGGACAGCTCTGGAGCGAGGCACAGGTCCCTATTTCTATCTACCCAAGATGGAGAGTCATCTGGAGGCGCGGCTGTGGAACGATGTGTTTATCATGGCCGAAAATGAATTAGGATTGTCGCCGGGAACGATCAAGGCCACAGTGCTTATTGAAACGATCCTGGCCGCTTTCGAAATGGACGAGATCCTGTACGAGCTTCGTGACCACTCGGCCGGTTTGAATTGCGGCCGATGGGATTACATCTTTAGTTGCATTAAAAAATTTCGTAATAATCCGGAATTTTGTCTGGCTGACCGGGCCCTGATAACCATGACCACACATTTTATGCACTCCTATTCTCTCC
The DNA here is from genome assembly GCA_964423495.1 of uncultured Desulfobacteraceae bacterium. Taxonomy (GTDB): domain Bacteria; phylum Desulfobacterota; class DSM-4660; order Desulfatiglandales; family Desulfatiglandaceae; genus CAYRFN01. Next base: position 4,601 of record CAYRFN010000034.1, on the reverse strand, counting down.
TGGCCATCAAGACCTGTCATAACCGGGGGACCCACGCCATCGGCGGGATGGCGGCGCAGATTCCAATCAAAAATGATCCGGTGGCTAATGAATCCGCTATGGAAAAGGTGCGAATGGATAAAGAGCGGGAAGCTGGTGATGGACATGATGGCACTTGGGTGGCGCACCCTGGACTGGTTGCAATAGCACTGAAGGCATTTGACACGTTTATGCCTGAAGCGAATCAGATTCATCGCAAACGCAAAGATCTATCGATTACGAATTCCAACTTGCTCGATTTCGGACCGGAAGGGCCGATTACGGAACAGGGCCTTCGTATCAATGTCAACGTCGGTCTGCAATACGTGGGTTCCTGGCTGGGTGGTGTGGGCTGCGTGCCAATATTTAACCTGATGGAGGATGCCGCTACGGCGGAAATAAGCAGGTCACAGATTTGGCAGTGGATTAATAGCCCGAAAGGAATTTTGGATGACGGTCGCAAGGTGACGGTTGATCTCTTCCGCCAGATTTTGAAGGAAGAGATGGACCAGGTCCGAGACATTGTTGGAGAGAAAGCCTTTGCCTCTGGCACATACGAGCAAGCAGCCAAACTTTTGGATCAATTGATTTCGAGCAAGGAATTTATGGAGTTTCTTACGCTGCCGGCCTACGAAATGATCTGAGTTGGTGACATTCACCAAACCAATCAGGCGGGGCAGTAAATTTAAATAACTCCGTTTTCGATAATAATGGTTTAGTGACCGCTGCCATTTCCATTTCTGTGGCCAGTTTGTGGATATCCATGAAACAGGTCGAATTTTTAACCCCGATGGTTTTTGACTGTGCCGCTCGAATATCGGTTAGGCTGGGATACTCGGCGATCAATTGCCATTAGCATCAACCATGACTCGTTCGAGATAGGGATAGTGAGAGCCGAGTCCTGCTATACACGAACGAGTTATCTAAGCTCCACAATTTGGAAAGGAGGTGATGCTGCTTCAGGAATAGGAAGAATGTTGGAGGGTGTTTCACTAAATTTACCACTCTTGCACAAGAATTTTAACAAGGAGGAATCATGTCAAAAAAAAGCTTGTTTCTTTTTGTAGTTATGTTCGGTATTTGCCTATCTTTGCTAATTTCACCCTTTTTGGTCAGCCAGGCATCAGCAGAAAAGATCACAATTCAATCCATTACCGCCTGGCCCAAGACCACATTTATGGTCCAGAACTTTACGAGATTTATGGATAGAACTAATGCAAAGGCGGCCAAGATGTATCCCGGCGAGTTCGAGATCAAATACAAAGGCGGTCCTGAAGTTATCTCCTTTAAGGAACAGGTGGAGGCCGTTCGTACCGGTGTGGTGGATATGGTATTCACTGCAACCAGTTACTACACCTCCATCATCCCAGCTGGTGATGGCTTCAGTGCAACCCCCTTTAAGCCCTGGGAAGAACGTGAAAAAGGAGTTTTTGACTTTATGCAAAAAATTCATGCGGAAAAGGCCAATGCCTATTTCCTCGCGCGCATGGGCTCGGGAATCCCTTTTCAATTTTATGTCAACAAACCCATTAAAACAGCTGATGACTTAAAAGGCATGAAACTCCGAGGCTCGCCTACCCTTATTCCTTTACTTAAAAAGATTGGGGCAAATCCCGTTATGATGGCCCCGGGTGATATCTATACAGGTCTGGAACGAGGGGTAGTGGATGGCTATGTCTGGCCGGCAGCGCAGATTCGGGAATGGGGCTGGGAAAAAGTAACAAAGTTTGTCGTGGAACCGGCTACCCCATACCAGGCCATCGACGTGGTGCTGGTAAATTTGGATGTCTGGAAAAAGCTTCCCAAACACATTCAGGATCTCCTTATTGAATCCGCAAAAGAAGATGAACGTCTTACCATAAAGCGAGCTGAGGAATATATTCCCAGGGAGAATGCGGAGCTGAAAAAAATGGGCATTGGGTTCATCAATCTATCTGAAGCCGATGCCAAGAAACTTCACGACGCAGCCGTGTCTGCTTTGTGGGATGCCATCATCAAGAGAGACCCTGTAAACGGCCCAAAATTTAAGGCTATGCTTTCCAAATGAAGCCTCCCATCCACAGGGCGGGTCATTCTGACCTTTTCAAAAGTAACTGAAAAGGTTTTTCTAACTGACTAAAAAGGAGGGGACTGTTCCGTGGAAAAGTTAATAGATAAGGTATTAACGATACTGGCCATTTTAGCTGGTCTTCTCCTCCTTTTTATTACCTTCTCTGTTAGTTATACGATTTTTGCCCGATTTCTCGGATTTGCAGGGATGATCTCGGTGGTCCAGTTCACAGAATATTCCCTACTATGGATAACCCTTCTGGGCTCGGCCTGGGTCCTTAAAAAAGATAAACACGTTTCGGTAGACCTGCTCACAGGTCGTATGGGCCCTCGTACCAGGGTATATTTAAATCTGGTACACAGCGTTATGGGCATGGCGGTATGCGGCGTTCTTTGCTTATATGGTATCATGGTTACCTGGGGGCAGTATCAAAGAGGGGTGCAAGACATTCAAGTCATAGATATGCCAAAATACCTCATTCTGATCATTATCCCTGTGGGATTCTTTATTCTCACCCTGCAGTTCCTTCGGAAATTTATTGAAAGCCTGAAAGAGTTCAGGGTTCGGCATAATCATGCCGCCCTTGGTAACACCCCCCCTGGTCATAGAAAACCTGGCGCAACAGAAGGCATTACCGAGGAAGGAAAAGTCTGAGATGGAGTGGTGGTATGTCTTAATCTTTTTTATTGGTGGCCTGATTATTTTACTCCTCTCGGGATTTCCCATCGCCTTTGCTTTTCTTTTGATGGACCTTCTGGGTGTAGTTTTTTTCATGGGCCTCATTGGGCTCAAGCAAGTCCCACTTCACGTACTTAGTTCCTTATCAGTCTTTGTTCTTGCGCCGATCCCCATGTTCGTCTTTATGGGTGAGGTGATGTTCCATTCAGGAATGGCATACAAAACCATTGATGTAATTGATAAATGGCTGACACGCCTCCCTGGCAGGTTGAGCCTATTGGCGGCGGCCAGCGGTACCCTGTTTGCTGCCACCAGTGGTTCCACTATCGCAAATACGGCCATGCTGGGGACCGTTCTCCTTCCAGAGATGAAAAACAGAGGATATAAAACCTCCATGTCCGTCGGGCCCATCATAGGGATTGGCGGCGTTGCCATGCTCATCCCCCCCTCAACCTTAGCTGTCGTGATGGCCAGTATAGGAAGGATCTCAGTAAGCGATATCCTTGTTGGTGGAACTATTCCTGGCGTCCTGATGGGGGTTTTATATGCCTCTTATATTATAATACGTTGCATACTGAACCCTTCCCTTGCGCCGCTCTATGATGTCAAAAGAACCCCCCTTGGTACGAAAATCATAGGAACTATCAAGTACGTGCTCCCCCTGGGATTCATCATTTTCATGGTTCTTGGCCTGATGCTTCTCGGCGTTGCTGCCCCTTCGGAGGCGGCCGCAACGGGTGTGATAGCAACCCTTATTGTCACAATCTGTTACAGGCGGTTTAATTGGGCCATGCTGAAGGCCTCCCTGATAGGAACCTTAGAGATTACGATCATGGTCTTTATGATCATTGCTGCTTCAAAGACCTTTAGCAGTATCCTGGCCTTTACCGGGGCGACGCGGGGGTTACTAAATGTGGTCCAAGGACTGGAAGTCCATCCATTGATTATTTTGATCGGCATGCAGTTAATTATTTTTATAATGGGCACCTTCATGGAAACCGTCTCAATCATGATGATCTGTCTGCCGATTTACATGCCCATTGTTCTGTTGCTCGGATTCGACCCGGTCTGGTTTGGGGTACTTATGCTGATCAATCTGGAGATGGGTATGACGACGCCACCCTTTGGAATGATGCTTTTTGTGATGAAGGGAGTGGCGCCACCTGAAATTACCATAAAAGAAATTTGCTACGCGGCTTTGCCCTTTATCCTTTGTGATATGGTCGCCATGGCATTGATTATCATCTGGCCACAATTAACGCTATGGCTGCCGAGCCTGATGAATAAAGGATTAGGATAAAACACCACTTCAATTGAGCGAGGATACTTAATCGGTAGATCCCAACAACAAGCTCAGAATTCAGGCTTTTATTTATTCCAAGTATTGGGGAAGCAATAATCAGGTTTTCCAGGATAAAAAGCCGCTTTTTATGGACTGAAATATAGTCGATTTTGTTTCTGTGTCAAGGTGATTACTTTCATCTTTCCTGAGCATTTCGGGCAGATAAGGGGGTCTACTTCATAAATCTTTGGGATTGTCTAGAAAAAAATGACGCTGTAGTATTAAAATACCACCTTTTTCATATTATCAATTGAAACCTTTAAGATAAAATATGAATATTGAAGAATACTTGCTGACATATATCATAACCGACCACGATGCGGGTGGCCGAGGCTGCGCGAAAAGCGGTGGCTGATCCATATTTGAATCTGCTTGATACTACGTTGATTGGATGGTTTTCATTTCATTATACATTTCGTCCTGAACGGAGGGGAACTATTGAGGTTGGCTGAGATAGCTCGTTGGGTTGGGGATGAAACGCTCTTACAGAATTTCCTGCATATAGTGCCTTCA
>CAYRFN010000033.1:0-32230 GCA_964423495.1 uncultured Desulfobacteraceae bacterium | reverse complement strand
TGGTTTCGGCCGTTATTTCGGGCATTTTGTAATATCCTTTCATAAGTTGACTCTGAGGAAGTATTTCTTTGCAACAGATTTCTCCCTCCTGACCGGGAGGCAAAGGTTTGTCGATTTCAGGTTCTAATATGGCCACTTGACAAGTCGGAAGTGCAAGCCCCACTGTTTTTTCAATGTGCTCCTCGGTGTCTCCGTCTGGGACCCATGTGAGTACGCCAGCCGCCTCCGCCAACCCGTAATGATTCATAATGCTGATTCCTGTCTTCTTTTTAACCTTTTGGATTAGAGTGCTCGGGACAACGGCTCCGGCGCTGGCAATATATTTCAATGAGTTAATGTTATATTTATCAAACTCAGGCAACGCCATCAAATCAATAAGCGTGGTAGGAACGAGCAGGGTGTGAGTGACCTTCTCTTTCTCAATCATGCTTAAAGTGTCTTCGGGTCGAAATCTCTTTGCCAAAACCAGAGTAGCCCCGGAAAAAATACACCATGACATGGAACAGAGGCCTATATTGCCGAAGAAGGGTAGTACCAGAAGGTAGATATCTCCTTGTTTCATGTTCCACAATTCAACCAGAACGGCAATCATGGCCATTTGGATAGAGGAGATAGTCAGAATTCCTTTGGGGAAACCTGTTGTGCCTGAAGTATATATTATGTGAATAATATCATCAGGGCTTATAGGCACATTAATGTCACTATCACTTACATCAGATCCTCTTTTTACCATCTCGTCCCCGGAAAAACATCCATCAAACTCTCCGTCAATACAAACTACTGATTTAAGCATGGGGAATTCTGTTGAAGCTATTTCGCCCGGTTTTGAAGCGGACAGTTCGGAAACCACTTCCTTTATCATATCCACCGCGTCAATACGCCCCAAGAACTTCTGCTCCATTACCAGGGTCTTGATATCCCCCTGCTTAAGGATATAACCAATTTCATCCGGTTTATAGCGCGTGTTGATAGGGACCATAATCGCACCCAGTTTATAGATGGCATGCCGCGTGTAACACCATTCCGGACGGTTGGTCATCCACAGGCCCACATGATCACCTTTCCTCACGCCCAAGGCGAATAATCCCTTGGCAAATTGATTAACCCTATCCAGATATTCCCCATAGGTGACACGCTGCTCCTCAAAGATTATGGCCTCCACATTTGGGATAGTTTTCGCCCTTTCTTCTAAAATATCAATCCATGTTTTATCCTGATAAATCCCTTTCCAATTATCGCTTACCTTTAATTTCGACACCATTTTTCAATAATCCTCCTTGAATATGATATCATCAAGTTCTATGGCTATATTTTTATATCTCCGAAATCAGTCATTCTCTACAGATATATTGACTTTACCGGGCCTGCAGCAAGCATTTCATCCACCTCTTTCTCAGTCATTGCATATCGAAGCAAAAATTCTTCATCCGAAACACCGGGGGCTAACCCCAATTGTTGGCGAAGTTCACTTACGGATGGCTGAGGGAACTCCTTTCCGAATTTCTCTTTGGCCTTAGGTGAGTTGGAAATTTTATCAAAAACATCAGGATCAATAGGAGTTGGTGACTCCCCATACCACCCAGCCGCATATTCTATAACGCCTTCCGGTATTACCTTATATCTTTCGCCTAGGATAACGTTGTAAGCGGCTTGACCCCCCACGAACTGGGAGAATGGAGTCACCATTATCGGGTATCCAAGCTCTTGCCGAACTTGAACAACTTCCTCTAAAACCTTGTCCATCAAGGATTCCTTTCCCGCTTCCGCAAGCTGCCGTTTCAGGGTTGACATCATTCCACCAGGCACCTGATGCTTATGATAGGAATAGTCATATTCCGGAATCACCCCTTCGGGACGACCCTCTTCCTTAGCAATGGAGCGTAAACGATCGGATATCTCTATCAATGCCTCCTCGTCCAAGTCCGCGGAGTACCCCATATATCGTAGGTTTTTCAAGATGTTAAAGACCGATGGATGGGAGGTGCCATAAGCGAGGGGGGGGATGGCTGTCTGTACTGTCCTAATTCCTTGCTTCACCGCCTCCAGGAGGCACAATGGGCCAAGTCCTGTGTTACAATGGGCATGTATTTCAACAGGTTTTCCACATGAATTTTCCAGGACCGCAGGAACCAGAGTACGCACCCTTTCAGGACTAAGCAATCCGCCCTGGTCCTTCACATAAAGTCTATCCACATAAGGGCTCTTTGCTATTTGTTGGGCCTTTTTTGCATAGAATTCATCGGTATGGACCGGGCTTATGGTGTACGCAAGAGCTATGAGCACTTCCTCAAATCCACCCTCTTTGGCCCATCGAGCAGCCTTATGGAAAAATTCCACATCATGCATTCCATCCACTATCCAAACGCTCTTAACCCCACAGCTTGCCACGGTTTTTGCAACAAGCGAAGTCACGGAATCCGGCATACGTTTAAAGCCGATAAATCGTTTGAACGTGCCACCGTACCTGAGCGGGGTCCTCGTGATAGCCTTGCGAACAAGACGCATCTTTTCCCAAGGATTCTCCTTGTGATGGGTGACGGCCAACTTAAAGAGAATACTGGTTATTATTTCAATGGTTTTAAAACCGACGCGATCCAATAGGGGGGCCAGCCAAAGCACCTGCCCTGTGGTTAGACCTGTCCCCCCCCATAGACTCTGGTTTCCATCCCTTAGGGTAACATCAACGAATTCTACTTTATCAGACATTTCAAATCTCGAACTCCTTAGTGCTTCGATTCGCAAATATAGTTACGTATTTTGATTTTTTGTTAAGTCGAAATTGTCTTCGACCTTGAGCTCAGCCGAAGTCTGAATAAATACGTTATCGAATTTATGAATCGAAGGACTTAGCCTTCTTGAATATCCTATCAAAGTTATCGACCAGCGCCTCTGCGAATTCAAGATCCTCTAAATTGCAGTCAATTTCCCGGATTTCAACTTCAGGCTTCAAATGGTTTCTTAGCTCTTCTACAAAAATTTTATCTTCATCAGGATCGTAAAGAACACCACCTTCCATATCGGCGGAAGACCACCCTTTCAAAGGGACCAGGAACACCGTAGGACCTTTGGCCCTGTTTAGTTTCTCTGCGTAAACCCTGGCATGTTCTTTCAATTCATCACCGGTGTAACGGGTCATGGACCGGTTTTCGTCCATTTTCAGTATCCGGGGTCTCGACTCGTATTTCTCCCTGTTCCTTCGAATGGGTCCGCATCCAGTCATGTTCACACCGGCAGGGGCAAGAACTTGAGGTATACCTTTCTCTGCCGCGGCATGAAGCCTTTCTTTCCCCGAAGCCCTGTTCCCTTGAGTTAATTCATCACTGAGGCCGGATATGACAATGTCAATTACCCCATGCAAAAAACCTTGAGAGATCAGCTTTTCCATGGCCCTGTCGCTTATCCCTTGGGCATGAAAGGAGAATACGTTATAACCTCTTTCTTCCAAGAGGCCTCTCACTTGCCGCGCGCATTTTTGGGAAAAGCCATACTCCGTTATGGCAACTGACGGATAAGGAATCTGCAACGTTTCATAATGCCTGGCCTCCTCAGTCATTCCACAGACGGCCCCCGCAAGGCGTTCTATCCCGCTCTTCACCAGGTCATTCATCCCCGCCATCTCGGTTATCATTTGCATTGCGAAGATATCCATCGCATTAAACCACTCGATAACAAAAACAGGTACGATAGCAGGAACCGCTATCACCTTGGGAACGCCAAAAGGAAGCTTCTGCATTACGCTGGAAGCGATATTGGCTATGGTAGCTCCCCCAAAGGCAACTATGCCATCAAGCTCACCCCGGGAAAAAAGTCCCGAAACCTTTTGCTCAGATCCCATCTTCATGGCCTGTGCCCCGGCAGCTCGATCCTTAGCGTTCCTTAATTCTTCTATCTTCTTTCCCGTAACACTTGCGATTTCCACAGCCGTGATATCCGCCTTCCATGGCGGTTCACTCCCAGTACTTAGGTCTATCAGGATTGGTCTATGGCCCCTGGCTTCCACTCTTTCTTTTAGATAAAGCAACTGCTCGCCTTTAGTATCTAATGTCCCCAGAATCACGATCCTTTTACCTGTCGTTCCCATTATCCTCTCCTGTATTGTCATCTGGCCATTCCAAGTTTTTAGGCATCTAATGCAGTATTCTCCCACCATTAACTGCTATTATCTGACCTGTGATAAAATCGCTTTCATTACTTGCAAGGAACGCTACAGCTCCAACGATATCTTCCGAGGTTCCTACTCTCTTTATGCAGTTGGGCTCAACATCGTATTTGCTTTCATCTCCACCTAATAAAGCCAGACCGGCTTCATTGGCCAGAAACCCAGGGGCGACCGCATTGATGTGTATACCATAATCCCCTAATTCTCTTGCAAGGGCTCTCGTCAAGCCTATAATGCCTCCTTTAGAGCTAACGTAATGGGCGAAATTATTGGACCCTGTGAAAAAGGTGTCAGAAGTGATGTTAATAATTTTTCCCTTCTGTTTGTTTTTCATATGGGAAAAAACGGCTTTGACACATAGCCAGTATCCTTTCAGGTTCACACCAAGGACCCTGTCCCATTCCTCAACCGTGATTTTATAAAAAGGCTTCCGGTCGATTCCGGTGGCTGCATTGTTAACCAGGATATCTATTCCCCCGAGCTCTTTCACAGCCAGATCAGCCATACCGATGGTATCCTCTTCCCTCGATGTATCGACGCGTGCGACCATGGCCTGGCCTCCTCGCGCCCCGACCAGTTTCCTTGTTTCCTCCAATCCCTCCATATTCACGTCGACTGCAAGCAGGTCAGCTCCCTCCCCTGCCAGTTTAAGTGCAATGGCCCTGCCCAGACCCCGCGCCGCCCCGGTAACTATTGCAACTTGTCCATCAAGCATGCCCATATTACTCCTACCTCCTGTCGAATTTTAATAATATTTTTAAAACGCACTTTCCTTACTGCGCAACAAAACCGCCATCCACGACCAGAGCATGCCCAGTGACGTAAGACGCCGCATCCGAGCATAGCCACGCTGAAGCCTCAGCCACCTCTTCCGGGGACCCCAACCGCCCCATTGGCACTTGCAAAATCGCTCTGGCTTCGGCTTGAGGGTTATGGCTCCAGCCGGGCTCCGTTAAGCCCGTGCGGATTGGGCCCGGGCACACCGCGTTAATCCTAATACCGTCTTTGGCGTATTGCAGTGCGGCTACTTTGGTTAACCCAATAACACCATGCTTGCTGGCCGTGTAAATGGCCCTTCTCGGGAGACCGACTATCCCGGCCACCGATGACGCGTTGACGATAGCTCCGCCGCCATGCATAGCAAGATACATGATCTCGTACTTCATGCATAACCAGACTCCCTTCAGGTTGACGGCCATGACATGGTCCCACTCCTCTTCAGTGCACTCGGTGATGGTACCCGTGTGGCCAATCCCGGCGTTATTGAAGGCGCAGTCCAGCCGGCCATAAGCCTCGACAGCTTTATTGACTAACCCTTCGACCTCAGCTGCGTTCGACACATCGGCTTCGATAAAGATGGCGTTACCGCCGGATTCCCGGACCATTTGCACCGTCTCCTGCCCACCTTCAAGGGCAATATCCGCAGCGACGACCTTTGCACCTTCCCTGGCAAATAGCAGAGCGGAAGCCCTGCCGATTCCCGAGCTTCCACCTGTAACCAAAGCGACTTTGTTGTGCAACTTCCCTGACATTTTAGGATCCTACTCGGGTAGCACCTATTTACATTTTACCATTAATGTGTATAGATTAACCCCGACTTTGCGGCTTATACATTCGAGAACATAATTTGGATGTTGGGGGGCAAGACCTGATTACCCCTTTTTATCCACCCGACACAGCATCGCCTTATAATTAGGGATGCCTGTCACAGGGTCGGCCGGCCTGGCGAAAGTCAGGACGTTACAATTGGCCTCTCTCCAGCCGTGGGGTATCCTGACCACCTGAGGCATAATATCCTCGGTGACCTGGGCCTTGATCTTAATGCTTCCTCTTTTTGTGGAGATCGTTATTCTGTCGCCATCCTCAATGCCGTACTTCCGCGCCGCCTCGGGATGGATTTCAGCAAAGGGCTCGGGGACCGAATCCCGCAATTTGGTGATATTGCGCATCTGAGTGTGAAGAAAATTTAACCTTCTCGCCCCTGTTGTTAAAATCAAGGGGTATTCCTTGGTCACGTCAGGGGATTTTACCGGGCTCTCATGGGGCTCTTGATAGGTCGGCAAGGGGTCATAGCCGAACTTCTCCATGGTCTCGGAATATATCTCGACCTTGCCAGACGGGGTAGGGAAGCCCTTTTCTTTGAGTGTGCCATATTTCACTTCCAGGCGTATGCCCTCAGGCTTTTCCTCATTGAGAATCTTAACGCTCAATCCGGAAGGTTCCAGCCAGTAGTCGATGAATTCATTAGGGTCTTTCCACGGGAAATGCTCATCAAAGCCCATCCTCTTGGCCAGGTTGAGCCAAAACTTGGCATCGTGCCAGGTTTCCTCGAAATCAATCACCTTCTTCTTCAACATGATATAGGGGGTTATTCTGTTATCAATGCAGAAGTCTGTTTTCTCTAACGGACCTTCAGCAGGCAGCACTAAGTCAGCAAGCTCCGCAGTGGGGGTCATGAAAATGTCCATGACCACTAAGAATTCGACCTTCTTCAGGGCCTCCACCACCTTATTGGAGTTGGGCCAGGTGAGCGCGGGATTAGTGCCATCGATGATCATAGCCCGTATGGGATAGGGCTTACCCGTGAGTAAGACATCGGGAAGCTCCATGCCCTGACCTTCGCCCATGGCCCGGCCCCAAACTTCGTACATGAGGGGATATTCATCTTGCCAGAGAGGCTTGGCCTTTAGCATGTGAGCCAGCCTTACGGGCCTTACTTCGGGCAGCATCATACGGGGTATGAAGCCGCCGGGAATGTCCACGTTGCCCGTTATCGCCTGCATGATGGGGATGGCACGGGCGTTTTGAAAACCGGAGGTCGTCTGATCCAGGGCATTAAACCCCTGATAAATGGAGGCCGGCTTGATCGTGCCAAAAAGGCGGGCCGCGTCCCTTATTCTTTCGGCGGGAACCCAGGTTATCTCCGCCATCTTCTCAGGAGTAAAGTCCCTGACATGATCTACCAGCTTATCGAAGCCCACCGTATATTTTTCAATAAATTCCCTGTCATGGAGCCCTTCAGTAATGATCACGTTCATCATTGCCAGCAGGAGGGCACAGTCGGTTCCGGGCCTCAGTTGGAGGTGGATATCAGCCTCCTTGGCCAGTTGGATTCTCTTTGGGTCTGCGACAATTAGTTTGGCCCCCTTCTCCATGGCCCTGCGGATCACCCGGGCCAATGTGGGGTAGGAGTGATCCACGTCCGCGCCCATGATCATGATCGCCTTGGCGTTCTGGACCTCCGGCCTCATCAGTTCACCCAGTGTCATATAATAAGCGATGAGCCGTGGCCGATAGCACATGCTATCGACGGAGAAGTAGTTGGGCGAGCCATAGACATCGAGAAACCGGCGAAGCATCATCCAGCTTGGGACCCCATCGAGGAATATCGGCCCTCCTATGAACACCACCAGCGACTCAGGCCCGTAATTGGCCTTATTTTCCTTGAGCTTGGTGGCTATGGTATCCAGTGCCTCATCCCAGGAGATCCTCTTCCAGGCACCGTTCTCCTTCTTCATGGGATACTTGAGCCGGTCGGGGGAATACTCTTGATCGGGGAGAGTTTCTGCCTTGGGGCAAATATAACCTTCGCTTATGGGATGCTCCGGCATCCCTTCGACCTTGATGACCTTCCCTTCGCTCACGTGAACATTGAGTCCGCATCGGGATATGCACAGGGCGCAAGACGTTTTTACTATCTGGGTCATAATAAACTCCTTAATAAAAATAATTTAATCAAAATATTCAGCTTACGTTAGTTAACAGCTACCTAAAAGAAACCAGCTCATTTCGGCTTCTCACAACCGGATATCCTCCCGGATAACCTGCCAGCAATTATAAGAACAACCTCTTCCCGTCCCCCCCCCGTTGTGGCAGGCGGAGGAGCAGAGGTAAAGGTTCTTAATGGGGGTCCTGTAATTTGACAGTTCTGGAGTTGGACGGAATCGATCCATCTGTGAGACGATCATGTCGCCGCCCGAGATGCAGCCATCATGCATATTTGGGTGCTGTAATTCAATATCATAGGGCGTGAAGACGCGAGAGCCTATGATATTATCCCGGGTCATGTTAGGGGCATATATCTGAAATTGCTTAATAATCTCGAATTCAAACTCATTCCTCAGCTCTTGCCATCTACTTGCTGAAAAAAATCTCACAGGGGCGGAGAATTCCTCAACCCCAACTATATGCTTGCCCTCGGGCGCCCTGGAAGTGTCCCAGATGGTATCGGCGCCAAGAAACATAAAGAGCTTGCTGCTAATTCCATTCAAAAGTATCTCGGAAAGATATTGGTTAGCGACATAATCAGCATTTCTCGGCCCCAGATACATCCTGGGTTGTTGGCCGCAATCCGGGTTGAAGGAGGCCGCCTTGTACTGAGGCAACTCGTGTATGGCAAATACTGCCCATATAATATTATGTCGATTATATCTGATGTTTTGGACCCGCCTGACGATCTTGGAATCGAGGTTCTCTTCACCAATGAATTGAATGGTTTGAAGGGCGCTCAGGTTGCTCACGACAAGCTTTTTGGCTTCTATCTCGGTTCCATCCCTCAGACGAATCCCCTTTGCCTTCTCATTCTCGGTCAAGATTTTGACCGTCTCGCTGCGGATGAAGAACTCACCCCCCATTTCTGTGAAGGCGCTCTGGAGGGCGTTGGTTATGATTTGACTGCCTCCTTTGGCAATAGCGGCCGGCTCCCAGGAAAGGACCAAGCCGAGAGCATGGACCAAACCATGGAGACCGATAACATCGTCGGGAGCACCGCCAAAAGAGGTCATGGCCGCTCGAATGAATAACGTCCTTAGCTCTTCGCTCTCAAAGAGATCATATGCCAGCTGTTGCGTGGTCATAAACTGGTATATAGGATCAAAGCCGTCCTTGGGGTCATCGCACAATTTTTCTAGTTCGTTTTTCTTTCCCCAAGGTACTGGTGGGCTAAAGCGGTATTTACCCATTGCAGCTTTCCATTTTTTCATATACCTTCTAAATAATTCCTCGGCGGTATCGGCATCCCTCTGAGAAAAACGCCTAATCTCGTCCAAAGTCTTTTGTAAATTTTCGTGAGATACCTCGGTTTTCCCCGTTATCGGGTCCACCACTGTCATGGCAGAATAACCAACAAGACAGCTGTCATTATCAAAAATAATGGCCTCATTTCCCTCAGGGAAAATGTATTCCACGCCTTTCTCCTTCAGGCTAAAATCATTGTATGCGGGATGCGAATAAAAACGGGTCCAATTCGCACATGGATTTAAAGTGAATCCAGGCACCGGACCTTCGATGCTGGTCACCCCTCCTCCCAACTTGGACTGTAACTCAAATATAGCCGTCCTCATTCCTGCCCGTTGAAGATAACATGCGATTATCAGTCCGTGTTGCCCGCCACCAATCACTACAGCATCGTAGCTCGCGTCTGTCATTTTCGCCCTCCTTTAGTTTTTTTTTAACTTTCTTAAAACGTAAAATTCTTAATCGAGAATACATACTGAACCTTCATCTGCCAGGATTCGTATTCGCTGACCTGTTTTAATCTTTTCTGTGGCAACGAAAGTGTTTACTACCGCCGGTACGCCGAACTCTCTGCCCACAATGGCGGCATGCGAAAGGACACCGCCTCGATCTGTAATTATTCCTTTAATAATTGAGAATACCGGAGTCCAATTGGAATCCGTAGAGTTGGTAACCAGAATCTCTCCATTTTGCACCTGATCTATATCTTCATAACTGAGTATAACCCTTGCGGTTCCTTCAGCTTCTCCAGCGGCTCCGCATACACCATAAATATCGGCTTTTATCTCTGGTTTCGCCTCAGGCAACTCCCCTATGGCACTGGATATAATAACGGCATCCAGCGATGGAAGTAAATCTTTCTGGACCGCTTCTTCCATACCGGATCTGTTGGTGAAAAAAGGATCTCTGGGTTTCTTTAGCCATTCTTTATATAGAGCGCGGCGCGCCTTAATTAGTGTGCGTAAGTCATTTGCTTCCGGTACCATTATCACCGACTCAATTTCTTCCGGGTTCAAAAGGAAAATCTCCTCAGGATCGTCCATCGTGCCGGCCTTAACTAGTTTTTTTCCTAACCTTAGGAATTGATAACGCAATGCAGAATGATAACTATATTCGCAATAGTAAACGTGCTCCTCGCTTAATTGAGATGCCTTACCACCTAGCTCGATCATTTCTGAGAAATAATTTCGTTCTTCCTCAGGCACCTTGTCCAATAGTGCTTCTGTTGCCGCAATCCTATCTTTCGCTTGCTTTTCCCTTAACCTGGAAACACTGAACTCAGCCTCCTTCCCAAGATTTTCTTTTATCACTGCTATAGGTATACTGGGGTCCTCAAGCCAAAACGGCACGTTAAACTCCATCTGTTCAGTGGGCCACCACCCATCCGCTTCGAGAAACTTCATAAAATCGTCCATCCACTTCCTTCCCGCCTTGGTTTCCTTTAGCCTAGGAATTATCTCCTTTGCATCATTTTCCTTAAAAATGGGCTTCAGCCCTTCCTTAGAAGCTCGTTCACCAAACTCCCATAATTCTTTGATAACCTGAAAAACCTTATTATCAAATCCTTTCATTAACTTCTGAAATTCTGGGCTTGTAGTTGAGAATCCGAAACGTTCCTTTGTTACCTGTCCGAGGAGTAGATAAGCGCTAAAACAGACTTGCAGCACCTCCATATGGATTTCCCACATTCTCGCATATCTCATACGTTGTCTGTAGTGCCAAAAAACGATCTCGTTTGGAGCCGCATTATCCATATCAAAGGATTTGATCTCTTCAAACCCCTCTCTCAACTCTTTCTTCCGTTCTTCCCATAACTCGTCGAACCTTTCAAACCAAGGACGCATTCGTTTCTGGAACTCGACCTCCCGTTGACTTCTCAACTGCTCATCCCTGATTATACGCGGAACGATATAAACCCCTCCTTGATAATGCTTGTATACCCATCCCTGGCACGTTGGGAGGCATAAGATCTGGGAACCGTACGTCATGCCATGGCCCCAGTATTTTGTAGCATAATAGGCCATAAGAGGACTTCGGGCAATCGTCGTATGAGCTGCCTCCAAAAAGAGAGAGCTATAGGTCTTTACGTCTTCCTCTAAGTTGAGTTCAGCCCCCGGCACTACTACAATAGGATAAAACTCTTGCCATTTCATTTGTTCTTCCATTTTTCATGCCTCCTTATCTTCAAGTTTTTCGACTTATGCCCTAAATTTTCAGCATTATTCCCCTTTAATAAATAATTTCTCTTTTTAATTTGATTGATTCGGAGTTTGAGTGGGAAAAAACTAGAATTTGAATTCTGCCCCTGGTACTCTCAATCTGGAAACATCTATTTTTCTAAAGGCCTTTGTCACGTCTTCGCACATTTTTTTACTGGTTGAGCTTATCTTACTCACGGCAACCTTGGCTGGCCGGGTCTGGAGTAAATAAATATTCGTGGGAAAGGGATGACCTTCCTCAATAGCCCATTCCACATCTTGTGGCCGGCCCAGTTTCTCCTCAAGAAACTTGGTCAGATTAGCAACATGTGTTATTTCATCATCGCTGAGGCAAGCTATTTCTTGTTTATTTGACGAGACGTCTTCCCACTTAATTCCTTGTTCGCTTACAACTACCTGCCTTTCCTTCCTCCCTATTTCCTTTTCCACCTCAAGGGTTTGCTTGTTCAGTACAAACCTGTCAACGCTTTCCGTGCCCTTGACTACTCCTTCACCCAAACCCCATGTGGCTTCGATTATTATTTTTGATGCGTCTCCTGTCACGGGATGTATCGAGAAACTAACACCTGCTGTTTTCGCATTCACCATTTTGACAACGGCGACCCCAAGCGTATCGCCATCGATTGGTATGCCTTTATTTATTCGAAACGCGATCGCCCTCGCGGTAAAGGAGCTTGCCCAGACATCTTTGGTTGCTTCGATAACCTTGTCTTCTCCCTTAACGTTGAGATGGGTCGCGAACATGCCCGGCCTGCTTTCGGTCCCGGATGATCTAACAGAGACCGCCACATCAGCCTCTCCCACCTTATCGCACAAAGTGCGATAATAAGATCCTATCTGCTGATTCAGATCAATGGACATTTCTTTCCTTTTTATCATGTCCCTAATGTCCCGGCTCACCTTTTCAAGTTCCCTAATGCCCATGTTATTTAGATCACCCAATTCACCGATGTAACGCTGAAATTCCTCAGCCGCACCGGATTCAAGCATAAAATTTTTACATGCCTCGATAGAGATTAAAAAACATGGCGGTACCTGTAAACCAAGCTTCGCCATCTGCCCCAGGTTGGCGCACTTTTTACCTACAACTTCATTGTCTTTCTCATCAACTTCTGTCACCCAGAATACCATTTTTGGCATTCGCTCGCTCTCCTTTACTTGATGTTGTACTTGTCCCAGTCCTTCCTCACCTTATCCATTGTCTCATCATCAGGGTAAGCCACGACAGCAAACTTCTCTCCCCAATACTCCTCGGAGCGGGGATTTCCTATAGGCTTTGTCGCATCAATCAGCAGCCTTATCCCCTTGTTTACTCCCGGTCCTATCCTGTCTTTAGGGTGTACAACCGGATCGAGAGGACTTATCCAACCCGGGAATTGAATAATATCCTTGGAAGGATCAACTCTGTAACCGAGCGCCCAGAAGACTCTGTTCAGGTCGAAGATGTCCACATCCTGATCGCAAACAATAATATTCTTGCACATCATATTGGACAGGTGAGAACTCCACACATTAGCTGCAACCTGATGGACCTGACCGTAGTAACTATTATTTATCTGAACTATAAGGTTTGCGTAGGCTGTGCTCGGATCACTATTGACACCTGTGATACCTGTCATCCTCTCCTCAAGAAGATCCCATATACAGGCACTATGACTAACAGAACATAAGGTGTGATCTTCATTGATGGGCATTCCCTCCAAGGTTCCCTGGAATATGGGATCGTTCCTGAAAGTTATGCATTTTACGTTGAATCGGGGCCTGAGGCTTGCCCCACCATAATGTCCTGTAAACTCTCCAAAGGGACCGCAGGTAATAAATTGTGAAGTGTCCGTTATTACTTCCCCTTCAAGCACTATCTCACTCGATGCGGGCACATAGAGATCCGTGGTTTCACACTTTACAAGCTTTACAGGCGACTGCCTCAGAGCCCCCATGATATCATATTCATCAACTCCGGTAGGAGCAGGTGAGGCTGCAACGGCGGGAAGTACCTGATCCCAACCGATTGCAACGGCAAGGGGCATGTTTTTGCCCTTGGGTCGATATTTCCTCCAATGGAACCAGATATGCTGACCCTGGGCCACAGACATGGTGGTAGTTTTTCTATCATGGATCATCTGACGATACATGCCCACATTCAGCCATCCCGTATCTGGATCTTTCGTCACTACTCCGTGGAAGGTCCCAATATATCTGCCTCCATCAAGCTTCTGCCAGTGAGGGGCGGGAAACTGGAATAGATCGACATCGTCACCCATTATGATGTTTTCTTTGCAAGGGCCCGAATCGACAATGACGGGTTTTACACGCTCTCTTATACGTTCTCTCCAAACCTGGATTATATCTTTGTATGGCGTATTTTTAGGCAGATCAAGCATCAAGGCAACCCTTGAATGAGTTGAAAGAGAACAGGTAAGAAGCTTCTTGCAGATCGCGTCTTTGTGATCCTTAATATTCTCAAAGAGCAAGGCGGGACCGCCTCTGTCCATATTCTCTCGCGCTATTCCGCCAATTTCAAGATTCCAATCCACTTCCCTTGTGATCCTGGCTAATTCTCCTTCGCTCTCAATTTTTTTAATCCAATCTCTTAAATCCTGATAAGCCATAATTGGCACCTATCTTTACCATTTCAGGTTGTCGCTTTGATATTTCTTTCTTGATCTATTTCTCTTTAAAACTTAAGAAGGTTTTTAGCGATAATTATCTTGTGAATATTAGAGCTACCTTCCGTCATAACAAACGCGCGGGAGTCCCTCAGATACCTTTGAACGGGGTATTCCATTGAGAAGCCATAGGCCCCGAATATTTTCATGGCAGTGTCAGCCGCTTTCACCGCGGATTCACAAGCAAAATACTTGGCTGCAGATACTTCCAGAATATCATTCTTTCCCCTGTCCTTATTTGCCGCAGCACGGTAAATCAGCATTCTGGCTGCTTCATGATTTATATACATTTCAGCAATCTGTTCCTGAATCATCTGAAATTTACCTATTGGCTTTCCAAATTGAATTCTTGTCCTGGCATACTCAATGCTGTTTTCGATGCAGGCCTCTTCTAGTCCCAGGGCCCTTGCGGCGGCAAACAAACGGGTTTTGCCTAATAAATCCATAACGATCTTGAAGCCCTCGCCTTTACTCCCGAGTAAAGAATCCTTTGGGACATGGGCATCCACAAAAGAGATGTCTCCGACCTTAGAGCATCGTTGCCCCAATTTCTCGATTGGCGTCGTTTCGATACCAGGGTTATTCTTTAACTCGACAATGAAACTGGAAATACCGTGATGTCTATTTTGTTTGTCCGTGTAGGCGAAAATAATGCCGATATCTGCTTCGGTCGCATTAGTAATCCAGGTCTTGGTACCGTTTAACAAAAAACCGTTTTCTTCCTCATCAGCAGTCATCCTCATGGATGCCAGATCCGATCCGGCATCCGGCTCTGTGGCTGCGAAACAACCCAATAGGCTCGCGCTTACAAGAGGGGGTATGTATTTTTTCTTTTGTTTTTCCGTTCCGTGGTTAAGGATTGCCAGGCCGGGCCCCACTGTCTGGTTCAGAAAATGCCCTGCATAAGCGGGGCTGACCTTTGAAATCGCTTCGGTAACTAAAATAGAGCTCAGGAAACCTGCATTGGTCCCACCATACTCCTCTGGAATAATTGCGCCCCAAAGCCCCAGTTGACCCATTTCTCTGACAATTTCCGGACGAAAACGCCCCTCTAACTCATCCTTCTCATGAATAGGTGCAATAGTGTCGGTCGCATATTTCATAGCCAATTCTTTAATGGCCTTTTGTTCTTCGGTCAATTCCAAATCCATTATGACGAATTACCTCTCTGCATGATCATCTTATAAAATACGTCAGCAATATCTCCTATGCTAAACGGCCCTGATTTTTTAAACCATTTGGCCACCCAGTTGCACATTCCCAGTATCCCAAAATTGACAATTTTAGTATCCAGTCCATTGAAGTAACGATCATCGCTCTCTTTCATTTCGTTAATAATTTGCTCGAAACACGAGGCATAATATTTTCTTGTTTCAATATATTTCCGCCTGTTTTTATTTGAAAGGAAGCGTATTTCACTGTGGTAGACATTCACATTATCTATGTGGTTCACCAGTGAATCTAAATGGATGAAAATAGCTTGTCTCAATTTTTCTTCAGGGGATAACTTGTCATCTTCGATAATGAGTTCTAACTGCCTTGTGACATCCGCAATAGCGATTTTTAATACAGACAGTAGCAGCTCTTCCTTATTCTTAAAATAGTGAAAGATGGTAGTCTTGTGTATCCCAACAAGATCGGAAATCTCTTGCAATGATGCGCCCTTATACCCTTTTTGGCTCATCAGACGACTTGCAACCTTTATTATCCTCTCACGTTGATTACCATTTTTTGTGTCCTTAATCTGATTCATATTTCCCGCCTTGATCAAAATAAACAAAAGTTTTGGTAACATTCAAAAGGCTTCGCATTTAGAAGGACATGGAACTCTCTTTTAAGAAATTCGTCCCTCCTAATGATTGGATCGAAAGCCCCTGGGTGTTAATCATAGATCAGGAACAGAAAGGCAGGACATGGGGCTCTCTTTTCAGAAAACGAAATATTGGTTGCTGGTTATTTAAATTAAGTTGCTTCTCAGGCGGGCGGCAACTTACGGTGGTTGATGCCATAGCCACCATAAAGGCAAAGTACTGACTTAACCCTCCGCCCGCCATAGCGAAGTGATGTCCCTTCGGCCTTGCAGTTGACGTCTCGTTTTTGAAAAGAGAACCCCATGTCTTGCCACACATAGCTGCGACTTTCTTAAAAGAGAGTCCCATGCCCTTCTTAAAGAAATCGAAAGGCACATAAACTGTGTAAGTACAAACTGAATGTAACCACTTTTGAACATTACCAAAGTTTTAAACACTTTTACAAACCAACCGTATGGTGGGTAATTATATCCAACTTATCTCCTTTGTCAAGAAAAAAGGGAATTAAAGAGGCTGGGTTGCGACGATTGAGGGGTGACAAAGAGGCCCTAAGCCTTCTCCAGCCACGTTTCACTTTCCTGCCTCAACGCGCGTTCCTCGTCACTATAGACAGAGATAATCTCAGTCGAAGGCGAACCCCCGCTGTACTTGATCCAGTAGCATAGGAACCTGGCCGATGACGGAAATGCGGACAGATCCATATTGGAGAATAAATCTTCGGGGAAGCCGCGCAGATCGACCGACGACATGCAATCCTTTTCATAAACAGCGGTGCGTTTGACTATGCGCCAGGAATTGTTCCTTTTTTCCAGTAGATCGAAAAAACGAAACCACGACTGAAGATCAAACTCGTGGCCATAAATTTCGTCCCGTATATAAAGATTCGTGTTGCAGCGGCTGAATGCCCGATCCCGGTTCACCCGGATCCAGATTCCTGAAATCAGATGCTTGATGTGGGCGCCTTGCCTGCGACCCGAGGCCATGGCCCGCGAAAGGGCTACGAACTTATTGGCCGGTCCTGAAATCCAAGAAATATGAATAGTAGCGTTTTCATGAAAACATTCGGCAAGTGTTTCCCAATCGTCACTGTCCCGGGCATGCCCCCAACGACTCAGAAGGCTGGCGATCTGATGCTCGTCTTCCATTAATACCGACGGCGTATCATTTGACATTTGTTACCTCCTCAGAAGTGAAGCGCGTAGTGAAATACTATTATTAATTAATATTTTATCGTATTGAGAATATTTCTGCGCAAAAGTTATATTTCTTAGCGGTCAAAACATCAACCAGTTTTTCATTTTATGCTCCCCTCTCCGCTCCAGGATTTTATTGGCGTCCCTGCTGTTGATCCTGACAATCCAGTAATAGTATCAGTCCACCAGGACCTGGTGGCCCTTAACATCGTTTATAATACTGTTCTTTCCGTCTCCCACGGTGTGGAGAAGCTGAACCGGGGATGAGGAGTTATCAGCTGCAATGGGTATTTCCCGTGAAGCTCCTTTGTATGGTGGCCTTCCCAAGAGGGAATGTACTCGGTCATTACGGGTCGCTACGGATCACCCGGATCGAATCTCTTAAGGCTCGAACACTCAAACTCCTGCTTTCCCGACTGGGTCTGGAGCCCGCAACCGAACTTTTCCATGTAGTCTGCCGGCAAGGGTGACATTGGCTTTTTTTGTTTGGCATTTTCATTGTGTACTAATTCTCTTGTATCGGCTATATTTATCGCTACATAGATAAAAATGGTGTTTGGCATTTTACTAACATAAAAACGAACCACAGGTATAAGCTTTATATACGGACGGCCAATAAAACACCATCTGAGTATATTAACAAATATGACGATGTTATCAGCCGTGCATCAAGGCAGTTTGGTGTGGACCCCTTGAGCGGAAGGACACGAATGACCCCCTATGGGTATTCCGAAGGCTGGGAGAAAGGAAACTTCTAATCATGGACACCATGAGGGTTGAGGCGAGGACAAATGCCGAGGAGATGAAAACAATCGCCCAAGAAACGGCCAAAAAGTTAAATCAACACAAAAACAAAAAGTTGGTAAAGTTCGTTGTGCCGACAAAAGGCTTCTCATTGCTTAGTGTAGAGGGCGGGGCCTTGCATGATCCGGTTTCAGACGAGGCCTTTATCCATCATCTTAGAAAGAACCTGGACCCGGAGATAGAAATCATAGAGGTTGATACCCACATAAACACTCCACAGTTTGCCAGGAGTGTCGTCCTTGCCCTGGGCCAAGCTTTGTCAAAGGATGGAAAAATTTGACAGGTTGAACCCCTAAGCCACATCAGTACGATAGTATTTGGAAAACTGAATATGAAATATTGTGCCTCTTTCTGTTGAAAAATTGGAAAAGTCATAATAGCTTTGTAATGAGCGTTTCCTGAATGGGGTTCTACTTGAAAAGAGATCAATTTCCATGATAAAAGTAATTGGTTTATCAAGCGTTAAAGTTTGAAGTTTTAAGCGACATTGTCAATTATGTGTAACGTGCCTTTCCTTTGGCATGGTATTTACCTTGTCTGAAAAATTGCGGCCCATTTATAAAAAATTAAGGACGGAGTTTGAGGTCAAGGTTGATTTGGCAGGGAACTTCACAAGCTGTTTCATTAAGGATACACAGGGAGACACAATGCACAGAGCACCAGCTTTGGCCTGGCTTGAGGATAGAGCCCATTGGATCAAACATCGATCCTGGATGCGAACGAGAACAAGGTAGCGAAACAAATAGTGAAAGAACCAAGCAGCAGTATTCTGGACGCAAATTGTGGAAAAGCTTCAGTTCATTGATCAAACACTGAGGGATGCTCAGCAGAGTCTGTGGGGATTTAGGATGAGCACCGATCAGCTAGCGCCTATTCTACCTGTAATGGATCAGGTGGGATACAAGGCTATCGCAACGGTTGGCGCGAGGGGCATAATCGTCACGATGCGCGCGTTCAATGAGGATCCCTTCCAAAGGATACGATTGATGAGCAAGACATTACAGGCAACCCCCTTACGCGGGTCCTTCTGGGCCTGGAACCTCCAGGGTTGGGATTTGGAGCCTCTCGCTGCTATCGAGCTCTGGATAAAGGTGCAAGTTGCCAACGGGATAAAGAGTTTCTGGATCTGTGATTATCAAAACCTGATGGATAGGCTGTCTCATCTCGTAGGGATAGCCAAGTCCGAAGGAGCTGAGGTCGTGGTCGGTTTACTGTATGCAGCAAGTCCTGTACACACAGACAATCACTTCGAAGAAAAGGCTCGGAGGATTAGCGAGGTGCGTGGTATCGATGCCATACATGTGGAAGACGCCTCAGGGATCTTAACCCCTGAAAGGACGAGGGAGGTTTTGCCAGCTATACACCGGGGAAGCAAAGGCATGCTCATCGAGTTCCATGCGCATTGTAACAATGGTCTGGCCCCTTTGTGCTATTTGGAGGCAATGAAGCTTGGGTTCAAGACGCTACACTCCGCTATCTCCCCTCTTGCTAACGGCAATTCCTTACCATCTATCGAACACACCCTGAGAAATGCCCAGCGACTTGGATTTTCATCTGACATCGATATGGATTCGTTGAAAGTCGTATCTGATCATTTCACCGACATTGCGGTGCAAAATGATCTGCCAATGGGAAAACTGTCGGAATACGATGTTTTTCTTTATGAGCACCAGCTACCGGGTGGCATGATGGGAACTCTGAAGAACCAACTCTCCGAATTGGGAATGTCAAATCGTTTAGATGAACTCCTCGAGGAGATAAGTCGGGTTCGGAAGGATTTTGGATACCCTGTGATGGCGACACCCTATTCTCAGATAGTCGGCAGTCAAGCTGTTTTCAACATAACTTCAGGCGAAAGATACAAAATCGTTCCTGATGAGGTCATCAAGTACGCGGCAGGGACCTATGGTGAGCCAAATGGGCCTATGGACCAGGAAGTAAAGGATAAGATCCTGGGCTCACCTAATGCAAAGAAGCTCACAAACTGGGCGCCGCCTGATATAAGTTTGAAAGACCTTCGCAGAGAGATAGGTTCCGACCTTTCGGATGAACAGCTTTTGCTTCGCCTCTTGAACCCCGAAGGCGAAGTCAAGGACAAACTTCGACGCTTATATGGAGGCGGGCAGTAGCGGCTAATATTATAGCTTAGTGCCCATCCACGAATTCTTGATGGGCAACTAAGCGTTAACGATTCATAAATGAAGAACTTTTTGCAGGATCAAGGAACCCTGAAATCATACGAAGAGATCGCGTAAAAGGGCCAGTTATGGATGGAAACTGTCTAATGTTGACCGGACCGTGATGGCCTCGCAATAAAGTATAAAGGAGAAAGTGCATGGGAAGCATATCGGAAAATGTGGTCGGGAATCTAGTTCGCAAAAAGGCACTCAGTCAAAAGGACCGGGTCTTCCTTTACTTTAAGGATCAAACGATCACCTTCCAGCAATTGGATGAGAGGGCCAACCGATTCGCCAATGGATTCAAGGCGCAGGGTGTTGGTAAGGATGACAAGATTGCCATTATGATGAAAAACCACCCGGATTTTCTCTACACTTGGTTTGGTTCATCCAAAGTGGGAGCAGTGGAGGTACCTATAAATACCGCCTATAAGGGTGATCTATTGAAACATATCATTAATAACTCTGATTCAAAAATCTTGATCATTGATGGAGATATGCTTGACAGGCTCCTCTTGATCAAGGAGGGCCTAGCCAAGCTGGATCAGATCATTTGCCACGGCGAGATTGACCAAGAGGTTTCTAAGTCTCTCCCTGTGCCGATATCTGCCCTGGAGCGATTCTTCGAGTACCCGTCTGACCCTGTGGAAGTGGATGTAAGCCCAAAGGATCCGGCTGGATTTATCTATACCTCAGGAACCACTGGGGCTTCAAAGGGGGGAGTCTGTCCTCATAACTTTTTCCTGCATCAGGCCAAACTCGTAGCCGAATTGCGTGATCTTAACTCTCAAGATATTCTGTATACCTTTCTTCCCTTATTCCATTTCAACGCCCAGATTTTTACGGTCTTGACAGCACTGCTCAACGATGCCCAGGTTGTGATCTCAGATCGCTTCAGCGCCTCTGCATTTTGGGACGAGATCCGGAAATATGGCGCCACCCAGTTCAACTATCTGGGGGCAGTAATGACCATACTCGCCAAACAAGAACCGAAGGAGAACGATCATGACAACCCCGTCAGAATAGCGTTTGGGGCAGCTTGCCCACCCGATGTGATGAAGCAGTTAGAAGAGCGATTTGAGTTTGTCTGTTTGGAAGGTTTTGGCATGACTGAAATTGGAATCGTCATCCATGATGATATAAATGCAAGACGGACTGGCTCCTGCGGCCGGGTGCTCGGAAAATATTACGAAGTGAAACTGGTGGATGATGATGACATGGAAGTAGCGGTGGGCGAGGTTGGCGAAATCATTGTTCGAACCAAGGAACCCTATATCATGATGACCGAATACTACAAAATGCCGGAAAAGACCCTCGAAATATATGGTAACCTCTGGTTTCACACAGGAGATTATGCGAAGAAAGATGAGGACGGATACTTTTACTTTGTGGATCGTAAGAAAGATGCCATGCGCCGTCGAGGCGAAAACATCTCCTCCTTTGAGGTGGAAAAGGTCATAAACTCGCACCCCCAAGTCCTGGAATGCGCAGTCTTTGCTGTTCCTTCAGAGCTCGGCGAGGACGAGGTAAAGGCTAATGTTGTTCTAAAGGAAAACCAGAGCCTTCCTCCAGAAAAGTTGATTGCATTCTGTAACGAAAGGATGGCGCATTTTGCTATACCACGTTATGTGGAATTTGTTACTGAGCTGCCCAAAACCCCCACCAATAGAATAGAAAAGTACCGCTTGCGGGAATTTGGTATCACTGAGAATACCTGGGATCGAGAAAAGGCAGGCGTCAAAATCAGTCGATAGATGATGCCCAAGTAAGGTATTGCTGTTTATGAACACTACCCTTTTTCGCACTATTTTGACAAAAATGCATAGTCTCGGCATGGGGGCGATAGGATATACTGTGTAGATTATGCAACTGATTATGATCTTTCTTTTTACGAATTCGATTTGGCTCCTGGCCGGATGGTAAGCAGACCCGCGAAATAGTCAGGATGTAGGGATGATATTTTTCAGCGCTTCCTCTTAATGAAAACTATTGGCAATATGCAGAGGAAGACCCGGAATATGTATCAAAAACACTCCGGGCATGGGAGGAAACATTAATAGAGGCCATCCCGAACGTCATCAAGCAATTAGGGTATGACTGACAGTAAAGAATAAAAGAAGGTTTACCAATAGGCCTCTCCAGGGAAAACAACGTTTGTTTTGCAAGGAGGTCATTCATGGTCGGTATTACATCATTTGAAGCTTACATTCCGCCTTACCGATTAAGTCGGAGCGAGATTTCCCGGGCATGGGGAACAAAAAACCTTGAAGGAGAGAGGGCTGTCGCCAAATACGACGAAGACAGCTTAACAATGGCTCTGGCCGCTACCCTTGGCTGCATAAAGAGCAGCCGACATAGGGCAGATGGCCTGTTTTTTGCCAGTACCACCATGCCATATAAAGAAAAGCAGGCGGCCACAATATTAGCTGCTGCCGCTGATTTATCCAGGGAGACGCGCACTGCCGATTTCACCGACTCTTTAAGGGCCGCAACGATCGCCGTCAATTCCGCGGCTGATGCCGTCACAAGCGGTACGGCAGAGAATATCATTGTCGCTGCCTCGGACTTTAGGATGGGCGCAGGAAAGAGCCAGTTTGAGCAATTGTTTGGTGATGGGGCCGTGGCAATAGCCATAGGGAAGGAAAATGTCATCGCGAGTATTGAGGGAAGTTATTCCCTGTTTAGCGAAATGCTGGATATGTGGAGGCTTGAAGGAGATGCCTTTACCCGCTCCTGGGAGGAACGGTTCATTATCACCGAAGGATACATGAAAACCATGCAGCAGGTCATATCCAATATTATGGAGAAGTACCAATTGATCCCGAAGGATATTTCCAAGGTGGTCTATTATGGCCCAGACGGGAAGAGTCACGCGGGTTTAGCAAGACGCCTCGGCTTTGACATTGATGCTCAGGTTCAGGATCCCCTTTTGGACACTATTGGGAACACCGGAACGGCGGCACTTCCTCTAATGGTGGTTGCCGCTCTGGATAAGGCAAAACCGGGCGATTTAATCCTGGTGGCCAATTATGGAGACGGCGGTGACGCCTTCATCCTGAAAGTAACCGAAAATATCGAGGGCTATAAAGCAAATCAAAGGATTGAAGATATTTTAAAGAGAAAGGTCTTTATCAATTACGAAAGATATCTGAATTGGCGGGATATGGTGCCGACTCATGATATTCCGCGGCCCACATCGCCGCCACCGTCCATCACATGCCTGTGGCGAGAGAGCAAGGTTGTCTTGGCCTTATACGGAAACAAATGCCGACATTGTGGAAATCCTCAATATCCCCCACAAAGGGTTTGTTCAAGTTGCCAAACGATGGATGAATTTGAAGACTACAAGTTCTCGGACAAAAGGGGACACGTTTTTGCCTATACGGTGGATTATCTGACAACCAACCGGGAGACCCCAGCGGTTATCGGAGTCGTTGATTTTGAAGGCGGCGGACGAGTGATATGTGAAGTCACTGAGTGTGCACCTTCTGAGATCGAAGTGGGAATGCCGGTAGAAATGTGTTTCAGGAAAATCGGCCTGCGAGGAAGTATTCATAATTACTTCTGGAAAGCCAGACCAATATTTTAATAGAAAGGCGAGAGGAATCTAAAATGGGCACGATCAAAGATAAAGTTGCCATAGTTGGGATGGGTTGTACCAAGTTCGGAGAGCGGTGGGACAAAAGCGTTGATGATTTGATTATCGACGCAACCTATGAGGCTTGTGAAGATGCAGGCATAGATCTTAAGGATATTGAAGCAGCCTGGTTAGGAACGGTTTTCTCAGGGTTGACGGCTCTTAGCCTATCCTCCCCTTTAAAGTTGCAGTATATCCCTGTGACCAGAGTGGAGAATATGTGCGCAACAGGCACTGAGGCCCTCCGGGGCGCTGCTTATTCGGTGGCCGCGGGCGCATGTGATATCGCCTTGGCTGTCGGTGTAGAAAAACTCAAGGATACTGGGTGGACCGGTGTGCAACCTTCAAATTTTGTTGGAAGAACCGCTATGGGTACGGCCGGCACGGATTTAGAGCTTTCCCCTCCGGGGACTTTTGCCCTATTGGCTTCGGGATATTTTCATAAGCATAAACTTGATCCTGAGCAGGGAAAACGGCTCTTAGCGGAAATTGCCGTGAAAAATCACCATAACGGCAGCTTAAATCCTAAAGCCCATTATCAGAATAAATTAACCATTGAGCAGGTACTCAAGGCGCCCATTGTCGCGACACCTTTGGGCGTGCTCGACTGTTGCGGGGTAAGTGACGGGGCGGCAGCTGCTATTGTGACCCGTGCGGATATGGCAAAAAACTTCCGGGTTGACCCCATCTATATTAAATCAATGGCAATCAGCGCGGGGCCTAGGCGGGATCCTATCGCCCAGGACTATGATTTTGCCCACGTAGAAGAGAACATTCGTTCTTCTAAATTAGCATACGCAGAGGCTGAGATAAAGGACCCGCGTGCGGAGTTGAGCATGGCGGAAGTGCATGACTGTTTTACAATCCATGAGATGTTAATTTATGAGGATTTGGGCTGGAGCAAAAAAGGCAGGGCAAAAGACGATATAAAAGCCGGCACATTCCAGCTTAAAGGTGAATTGCCTGTAAATACCGACGGTGGTTTGAAGTGTTTCGGGCATCCTTTAGGGGCAAGCGGATTAAGGATGCAATACGAAGTATACAAGCAGCTTCAGGAGAAGGCCGGGCCTCGCCAAGTAAAAAACCCGCGATTAGGATTGACGCATAACCTTGGGGGCACAGTTTGGGGCGGGATCGCTTGCATATCCATTACTGGAAATGAGTTAAGCAAAGGGTAGCTAATGGGTAAGAAATTTAACCACCTTTTGAAAAGGAGGGGGAAGTATTTCCCATCCCTAACGCCTCAAAATGACCATCCCAGGAGACTCGGAACGTGGGCGTGAAGCCAAATTACTTTCACAATTAAAATTTAGGAGGAGACATTATGCCAAGGATAACCATCAGGGAATGGCCTCCATACTCGCCTACAGATCAAAATAGGCGGGAAAATACGGTTGTAGCGGCAAAGCTAATGATGAATGCCGCATTGACAGCCCCCAATGTTGGAGGCTTACCCATGACTGAAGGTGAAATCGTTTATGGTGAAGAGGAGCAGGAGCAGATTGCCCGGAAAATGGAGGAACTCGCCCATGAACGGGAGGCATGGCGACACATATTCCTGTATGAGGCAGTAATGGCCAGGCAGGCGGATTCCATTCTACTGCTTGGAAATACCCGTGCTTACTCCAGCCCCTGGAACGGGGAATGCGGCCTGTGTGCCGGCAGACCGGATTGCAGCTTCGTCTATGAGAACAGGGAGCAGAAAGCGGGAATCATTGACGTGACGGATAGAAGATCCGATAGCCTGGTGCCGGGACCCCTATGTGCTCTCTATGCCCATCAGCTTGGCTATAACGTAGGCAGCGCATTGATGGTGGCAGTGCAACTCTATATTGATGCGCGTCCCTTTATGAGCATCGGGTTGGCCGCTCACAAGCTTGAATACTGTCGTGATTCCGCCATAGTTATAGGGATTGCGATAAACGCAAGGGCGAAGTGTGAGCCCTCCGATCCCGCTGTGGACTACCATTTAGTCAATCTGGATAGGGCTATAGATGCTATTCGCAGTAATGTGAACCAGTTGGGCGTGAGACCGGCCACAGGCAAGGAATACAGGTCCGGTGATCCAGCAAAAAAGAGATAAGGAGGAATAAACATGCCATTATATGATGGAAAAAAATTCGCCCAAGAAGGCCTTCTGAAGGTGGCTCAACATTGTGCTCAGGCAGCACTGCATGCCCCCCAGCTAATCGGCAAAACCGAGATCAAGATGGAAGTCCTCGAAGGCGAAGAGTTGAAGGACTATTTTAAGGTACAAGGTGCCGCGAATAAATTAGGCGCCAGACTCTCCGGTGAGACCTATAAGGCGGCTTATGATATGGGTGAGCCGCCGGTGCTCCTGCTGATCGGGGCTGATGTGACACCGATTGTTGAAGCCCCCTGCAGGACGGCCTGCCCGGCAGGTATAGACGTGCCCCGATACATTCGCCTGATCGGTGACGGCAAGTATGACGAGGCGGTTGCCGTGGTCCGGGAAAAGGTCCCACTTCCTTCGGTCTGCGCCTATGTCTGTCGCGCACCCTGTGAAACCAAGTGCCAACGGGGTACATTGAGAGATAAACCCATTGCTATAGAGGCGCTCAAGCGCTTCGCCGTCGATCATGCAGGCAAGACGGATGTCGGTGAGCCATCGACTAAAGAGACGGGGAAGCGCGTTGCCGTCATCGGCTCAGGGCCTTCCGGACTGACCGCGGCCTATTATCTAAGGAAAGTATGCGGCCATGAGGTGACCGTTTATGAAGCCCTTCCCCAGCCGGGTGGCATGATGCGAGTCGGTATCCCTGAATACCGCCTCCCCAGGGATGTGCTCGACAAGGAGATCCATGAGATAGAAAGCATGGGTATCGACATAAGGACCAATACCAGGGTGGATTCTTTGGACGGCCTGTTTGAAGAGGGTTACGATGCCATTCTGGTCGCCGTTGGTACCCATGAGGGTCAAAAATTATCCGTTCCCAATGGAGACCATGACGGGGTGCTGGTCAGTATGGATTTTCTCAGGGACGTAAATCTCGGCAAAAAGGTGAAAATGGGAAAAAGCGTGGTGGTTGTGGGGGGTGGAAATGTCGCCTTTGATTGTGCCCGCTCGGCCCGCCGCCTGGGTGCCGATGAAGTCCACATGGTTTGCCTGGAGTCCAGGGACACGATGCCGGCAGCCCCTGATGAGATCGAGCAGGGAGAGGAAGAGGGTATTGTTATCCACCCTTCCCGCACGGTCACAAAAATTTTGAGCAAAAAGGGGCATATGACCGGCGTTGAGTGCCTTGAGGTGGCGTCCTTTGAATTTGATGAGGACGGAGGGGCCCGAGTTGACGCCAAAGAAGGTTCTGAGCACATTCTGTCGGCGGATACGGTCATCTTCGCCATCGGACAGCGTCCGGAGATTCCCTCCCGGTTCGACTTAACGACCGGTCGAGGCAACAGAATTAAAGTTGATTCCCATACCTTTGACACCAGCAGGGAAAGTGTCTTTGCCGCCGGTGACGCGGTGATTGGAACTTCCTCGGTCATAGAGGCTATTGCCTCAGGGAGGAAGGCCGCCGCCTCCATAGACCAATATATGGGCGGTCTGGGGATCATTGATGAGGTCTTGGCCCCACCCGAGCAGGTCCCAGAGGTCACCCCCGCCCAGAAGGCATTGGGGCAAGCGGGCGATGATCCTCAGAGGCCTCGAATGGCGCTCCTGCCCGCCAAAGAGGCCCTGGCCGGCTTTGAAAAGGTTGAGCGCGGTCTGACGGAACAGGAGGCCCTGGTTGAGACAACCCGCTGTCTGAAGTGCGACCAAATCGGTTTTGACTGTGGAGCCTGTGGTTTCAAGACATGCCGTGAAGCGGTAATCAACACTCAGAATCGGTTGAACGAGACCGGCGGCGAACCCTGGGGATGGCTCATGAAAGGACCAAGCTGTATCTGGAGGACTATTGAACTTGGGATCAGTATAGATTGGGCCGCTGCGGCCGCCCACAGATTGAATGTGGAGAGCAGGGTCGCGATGATCCCAGCCACGGCTTTCATGCGTATGGGATATATGGAGGGTTGCACCCTGGTTACTGTTGTTCCTCTCGGCCCATGCAAGGAGCGCTGGTATTTTTCGCCAGGGACCGGAAGGGAGGCCTATCGTCCCGCAGAAATGGAGAGGAAGGCAGTGATGCTACAGTATCCCCCGCTGTGGATGCGTTTCACAGGGCCGGGCCGAGATCTGGGTCGCAGGGGCATCAATATCAAAGACAGGTGGTGGGAACCTCCCTACACGCGCCTCGAGATCGTAGAGGATGACGATTGGGGGGATTCTGTTCTTGACAGGGATTATGCCATCTTTGCCGCCGCCGATGAGATAAGGAAAAAGAGGAAATTAAAGAGGCTTAATCTGCCTAAGATAAAAGAGATCTTGGACTCGAAGAAGAGTGGTTAGTCCTTTGTTCAATTGTGTATTAAGGAGGTTATAAAATGGTGAGTATGGCAGAAATAGATGAGTTAATGTCAACTTACGTTAGACATCAAACCTATCCCTTGGCTATTAAAATGCTGAGCAGTGAAGATGAGATTCCTCAGGAGGCAAAGAATCCCTTGAAAGACTTTGGGGCACCTTTTACTCTCTGCCAGGCCATTGGTCTGTGTCGCAGGGAAGGCATGATAGTAGTTCTGGGCAAGGATAGCCAGTCGTGCCCTATAGCGTTAGCGGGATTAGGATTTGTGAGGCCAGAAGAGTATCTTAGTGGTAAACATATACTTGCTCCCATAAACCAGAGCACTGAGGCACGAAAAAAAATTGCGGAGACAATGCCAAGGTTTGAGTACGGGAAATATAAATATATCTTGATATCGCCTATACTAACGGCAAGCTTTGTTCCCGACGTAATTGTATTTTATGGAAGTGGTGTTCAAGTAATGCGAATGATCCAGGCTGCTGTTTTCACGTCAGGAGGTGCTATAACCTCAAAGTCGGCCGGTTCGGGGGGGTGTCTTCTTCCCATCGTGGTGCCAATCCTTGAAGGTGAATGTAAATATGCCCTACCCGGAAATGGGGAGCGACGAATGGGATTGGTTGCCGATGGGGAGTCGGTGTTCGCTATGCCCAAGGAACGATTTGAAGAGGTTATGGCCGGACTAAAATTATCCCATGAAGGGAAGCAAACCTATCCTATTAGCCCCGGTTATCTCAAATTAGAATACACGTTACCCCCCACCTATGTTGAACTGCGGAAGGCATTGATAGAGGGTTCCAAATGATAAGATTTCCCAGATAAAAAAGAGTTTTGGTAAATATTAAGATTTCTAAATCCTGAGGTACCCAAACCATATCGGCAACGAGGACGTAATTTTCATGGGTTTGCTCGTGGCAAGATATCTGCAATTTTCGAACTGGAAGTCAGGCTACCAGATATTATGTATATCCATTTAGGAATTTTTTGGGATAAATTTTTCCAAAGAAATGGACATTATTGAAGCCTAAAGGACCTAAACCGAGTAGTTGTGGTTTTTAAGGGGAGATAATGGAATAGGAAGAAAAACCCAAAAGCATTAAAGTTTATTGGATATTGAATCGTTATGTTTCTTTATCATGCAGACTATGATTCATTTTATGATTAATTGTTGGAGTATTAAACCATATTCTCTTCCAGAGCACCTGGTAACTTTTCACTAATCCTCCTTATTCCATCCCGCACCCGGCAATAATGCGCCAGGGCTTTTGCCTCAATGTGAGCTTTTTTGCCAGTTTCGGTTCGGAACAGGCATTAATTCCAGTTGATTTCAGATGCCTGTGCTATCCTACAGCCATCTCTTCTGCAAGAATTGCCCTTACAAAGAAATAGGATTTGCAGCTTTTGGTAAAATCGTTTCCACCATCTTCAGCCCAAAAGGTTCCAGATCATCTTAGCTGCAATGCCTAGCAGCACGATACCAATGATGAGCTTCACCTGATCCCGCTTGAGCTTTTCCGTCATCAGCCAGGCCCCCACGATTGCTCCCAGAGCTGAACCAACAGCCGTAAACCCCAGTAATTGCAAACTGACGGACCCAATGGTCACATGGCCCAAGAAACCGGAAAATGACGAAAAGATTACGATAAAGGAGGTAGTTGCCGAAGCTTTTTTAGGGTTATATCCGAGCCAGACCAGCACCGGCACAATAAAATTTCCACCACCAACACCGAGCAACCCACCCAAAAAACCGGCAAACGCCCCAACCAACACACCCGAAATGACCTGCCTACTTTTAGAGCTTTTGGTTTCTTTCTGTTTCGGTTTGTAAAAGAGCATCATCCCCGCAGCGAAGAGCAAAAAGGCCACAAAAAGCCACAGCAAAACATCCCGGTTTAGCCCCTGACTGACATAAGCACCAGCCGGGGAAAGGGCGGTCGCAACGATAAGGATCGGAATGGCCACCTTCCACATGACCAGCCTGTTTTTGACAAAGCGGTAAGAGGCGAATATCATGGCAATGGAATTGAGCAAAAGTGCGGTTGCCATCGCAATGTGGACATCGATCCCCAGAGCTATAAACACGGGGATCAAAATGAAGGCCGCCCCCACACCTGCGATAGTGAGCAGGGTAGTAAAAATAAATGTGATGAGCCCGGCAAAAACAGTAATCATCATCCGCTTCCCCTATTTTAGAATTGACTACCTCTCATAGCCTGAACAGGGGATGCACATATGGTTTTTTCCCACAATCCTCAAATATACCTTTGATACCAGTTCCCCGCACTGATCGCATGGCATCAATCCCATAATCTCACCGAATTCCTCCCACTCATAGGGCTTTATAGCGCCGATGGAAAGTACCTCTTCTTCAGGGGTGTCCCAGATGATGTCAACCATCTCCCAGGCCTCTTTCTCCGGAATTTCTGTAGGCGGAATCCCTTGGCCCCGCTTTCTCATGAAACTTGATTCCGCGACCTTTTTGTGGTGAGGCCCGGGTTTATAGGATACACGAACGGCTTTTTGTTTTTTCTTGTCGATCAATGTGAAGGCCAATTTGCCCCATCCCGTCTTTTCTATATTCCATTTGCCGTAGGTGCAGCCTGTGCTGTACTGGACCCCGTCTGCAAAACACTGTGCCCCGTGATTGTCACCGGTCTCTAGGATGCAATGCAGGTCCCCGGACGCACCCGCTCTCTTTGCACCCAATTTCCTGAGCGCAGTGAGCCCGGCACGAACGCCTGCGGCACTAGCCCAGCAAATGTGGCCGTGAAATTTCAACGCATCAGCAAGAATTTGTTTGTCTTCGTTCATTTTCAAACCTCCTCCTTTATTTTTCAACCTACCGTCACATGTCTCCAAGACCTCGGGAAATTGTTCGGCAAAGACCTTTATCTCATCCCTCACCAGACAGTTGGATTACATCGCCTCCTTCTTATCATTTACACCTTCTGCAAGTTTCGGGGATCATCGAAACCTCGGTGCATCAGCCTGGTCTTTGCAGGCAGGCAAGAAAGGGTAGAAAATTTAGCATTCTCATTAGGATGATAACATTCAGATATATGGTGGGAAATTTGGAACTGGTAAGCTGTGGGGCTGGCAAGTGGTCTGCACCTTGTGATCCTAAATAATTCACAATTCAAGATGACCCCCCTTCATTTTTGAAGATATTCCACCAGGTACTGTTTCCATTTCACATTATCCAATACCTCTGAATATTTCGCAGACTGATAAGGAAGAGCCCTATGGCAAAAACAATCAGCAGTGCGAAATCAATCAGCATGGGCATCGCATTTCCAATGCTGAAGGCACCGTGGAGAATGTCGGCGCCGTAGGTCGGCGGAAACACGTAGGAAAGAGGTCGGAGAAAAACAGGCAAACGCTCAATCGGGAAGAATAACCCGCACAGAAATATCATGGGGAAGCGGAAAAAGTTGGAAAAGGTCTGGGCTTCGAAAACTTCGCTGACGGAAACTGCGATAAACAGCCCCAGGAAGGTGGAGGTTACCGCAAGGAGAAAAATGGCAGGGATGACGGCACACCAGGCGGCTTGAGAAAGGTCGGTCAGAAAGGCCGCAAGTATGATGGGGATGAAGGCGTTGGCCGCACCGAAGAGAATCGCCCCTGAGGTCTTGGCCAGCATCAGGAGTTCCAGGGGTATGGGAGCCAGCAACAGCCTGTCGAAGGACCGCCCTCTTTTCTCAAAGGTTACGGTTACCGACAGCATTGAGGTGGTTCCGAAGAGGATGGAAACGACCACCACCCCCGGAAGCATGGAAAGGATGCTCTCCAAACCACTGCCCGACTTAATAAAGAACATCCCTGTCCATGCAAGGGGGAAGATCAGACCCCAACTGATATTGGGCGGTTTGAGGTAATAGGCCCGCATATCCTTGACAAGGATGTTCCAGAAAGCGATCCACCATTTCATGGGCCGCCACCTCCTTTCTTTTCTTGTTCTTTACGCATCACGTCCGCTTCGATGCCCGTGATCTTCACGAAGACTTCCTCCAGGGACGGTTGCGTACGCCGGGCCTCATTAACCTCGGCTCCCTGATCTTCCAGAAAACGCACCAGGGGCCCGACGCGAATGGGTTCGCCAGCCTCGACCCGAATCAGCCCCCCTG
>CAYRFN010000032.1:0-32402 GCA_964423495.1 uncultured Desulfobacteraceae bacterium | reverse complement strand
TGATGTCCCTTCGGCCTTGCAGTTGACGTCTCGTTTTTGAAAAGAGAGCCCCATGCTCTGCCATGCATACCTGCAGGTTTTTAAAAGAGATCCCGGTGGCCATGTAATTAGCTAATATTTTTCAAAGCGCTAATTTATTAAGATTTTTTAATACCCCGTCCGCTTGCGGCGGGGTTCACGATTAAAATAGGGTCCAGGGCTTGCCCTGGGGTTTAATACCTTTTATTGTAATTATTTGTTTTCTGCTTTTAGTACTGCCACAAATGCGCCTTGAGGTATTGTGACCGAACCAATGGTCTTCATTCGCTTTTTGCCCTTTTTTTGTTTTTCAAGAAGTTTGCGTTTTCTCGTGATATCGCCACCATAGCACTTGGCTGTAACATCTTTTCTAAAAGGCGAGATAGTTGATCGAGCAATAATGTTGCTGCCGATGGCGCCCTGGATGGCAATCTTGAAAAGGTGCCGTGGTATTTCTTCCTTTAGCCTTTCACATACCACAAGTGCCCTTGATCTGGCACGGTCTCGATGCACAATCTGAGAAAGTGGGTCTACCTTTTCACCGTTTAAAAGGATATCCAGTCTTACCAGGTCGCCCTCTCTGTGATCCAGAAGATCATAGTCAAATGAACCATATCCCTGGGTTACGGTTTTAAGACGATCATAAAAATCATACATGACTTCAGCTAAAGGAATATCAAACTGGATTTCCAGACGTCCAGGGGTTGGACAATTGAATCTGGAGTTTACTCCACGACGTTCTGTGCAGAGGTCGACGACCGCTCCCATATAACGTTCAGGTGTATAAATGTTGGCTCTTATATAAGGTTCCATACCTTTTTTTATAGTGACGGGATCGGGATAATAACTGGGATTGTCAATGGTGATGGTTTCTCCGTTGGTCAGTATAAAACGATATTGAACCGTTGGGGCGGTCATTATAATAAACTGGCCGAATTCCCTCTCAAGACGCTCTTGGACGATCTCAAGATGTAGAAGCCCAAGGAAACCGCAACGAAATCCCATTCCGAGGGCCGCAGATGAGTCTTTTTGAAAGATAAGGGCAGCATCATTTAGTCTATACTTTTCCAGGGCATCAGATAGAGATTGATAGTCCTCTGACGAGATAGGATACATTGAAGAAAAGACAACTGGCTTGACTTCCTTAAATCCCGGGAGGGGATTGGTTGCCGGGTCAGTATCAAGGGTAATGGTATCTCCGATCCTTGTATCCCTGACTGTCTTTATACCAGCAAGGATATAACCCACCTCCCCAGCAGACAAGGAGCCCGTCGGTATTTTTGTTAGCTGGAAAATGCCAACTTCTTCCACCTTGTAGGTGGCCCCATTGGACATAAGGCGTATGATATCTCCAGGACTGACCCTTCCTGAAAAAAGCCTGCAACTTACAACAGTCCCTCGAAAAGGGTCATAGTGTGCATCAAATATAAGAGCGGTTAAAGGCTCATCAGAACGGCCCGCCGGAGGTGGTATGCAATTAGTAATGGCCTCCAAAACGTCGTCTATTCCTATTCCCTCCTTGGCAGAGCAAAGGATGCTCAGTTCAGAATCAAGCCCGAGATCTACTTCGATTTGTTTTTTTACCCGATCTATGTCTGCAGACGGCAGGTCGATCTTATTTATGACCGGAATAATTTCAAGGTTGTGTTCCATGGCCGCATAGAGATTGGACACGGTTTGCGCTTCAACACCCTGTGCGGCATCGATAAGAAGGCATGCCCCCTCGCATGAAGCAAGGGCTCGAGATACCTCGTAGGAAAAATCTACATGACCCGGCGTATCTATCAAGTTAAGTTCTAACTCCTGATTGTCGTTGCTTATATAGGGAAGGGTTACGGCCTGGCTTTTTATGGTAATACCCCTTTCCCTCTCGATATCCATATTATCTAAAAGCTGGTCACGGAACTTTCTTTGTTCCACAAGACCAGTTTTCTGAATCAGGCGATCTGCAAGGGTGGATTTCCCATGGTCAATATGGGCTATGATACAGAAGTTACGTATGTTTGGCATAATCCTGGATCTCTTTTACTGCTTAAGCTTTGGCAACAGGGATCAGATTTGGAGGAATTCTATAAAAGATAATTGTATTTAGAGATCGATCCTCTGGAGGGTGGCTTGTACTTTGATCTTTAGATCAAATATTGATTGCTTCTCACTTTTCATTTTCTTGTTCTTTTTTTGGCTTTGATACTTTTCCTTTTGTGAGGTATTCGTGAATGCTTGCCGCGGCGGTTTTTCCTGCACCCATTGCGGAGATAACTGTAGCCGCACCGGTCACGATGTCTCCACCTGCAAAGGCCCCTTTCTTGGATGTCTCAAGGGTATCAGGGTCACAGTCCAAGGTGCCCCATCGGGTGGTTTTCAAATCAGGCGTAGTCAATGGAATAAGTGGATTAGGTCTATTACCGAGAGCGGGAATAACAGTGTCACATTCGATAATGAATTCGCTCCCATCTACGGGCACAGGTCTGCGCCTTCCGGAGTCGTCAGGTTCGCCGAGTTCCATTTTGATACATTCCATGGCTTTCACCCTGCCTTTGTCGTCACCGATTATCCTCACGGGATTGGTGAGAAGTTTAAATTTAACGCCTTCTTCCTCTGCATGATGGATCTCCTCGTCGCGGGCAGGCATTTCCTGGCGGCTACGCCTGTAAACTATTGTGGATTCAGCTCCTAAGCGCAGGGCGGTCCTTGCTGAATCCATAGCTACGTTACCGCCGCCAATGGTGATGACTTTCTTACTTCTGATTGGTGAGGTGCCATATTCTGGGAACTTGAATGCCTTCATCAGGTTTGACCGTGTAAGGTATTCGTTTGCCGAATATACCCCAACAAGGTTTTCTCCTGGTATCCCCATGAACATCGGCAGTCCTGCCCCAGTGCCTATAAATACTGCATTGTAACCGTTTTTTAGAAGCTCATCTACGGTGCGTGCCTTGCCTACCACATAATCTGTTATGATCTCAACACCTAATTTCTTGAGGTAATCGATCTCGTATCTCACTATCTCCTTAGGCAGCCGGAATTCGGGAATGCCGTAGACCAAGACCCCTCCCGGTTCGTGAAGTGCTTCAAAGATCGTAATTTTATGCCCCAGCTTGATGAGATCACCAGCCACGGTGAGCCCTGCGGGGCCCGCACCGATGATGGCTACCTTTTTACCTGTCGATTTAGCGATTTTAGGTATCTTAGTTTTGCCGGCCGTGCGCTCATAATCGGCGGCAAACCTCTCAAGGCGTCCGATAGCCAACGGGTCACCCTTTTTCCCGAGGATGCACTTGGCCTCGCACTGGGACTCCTGTGGGCACACTCGGCCGGTGACCGCAGGTAGGGCATTTTGTTCTTTGAGCTTCCACGCTGCCTCGATAAACTTGCCTTCCTCTATAAGCTTGATAAAGTCCGGTATTCTAATATTCACTGGACAGCCCTTCATGCAGAGAGGCTTCTTGCACTTGAGACAGCGTTTTGCTTCCATTTCTGCAAGATCATCGGTGAAGCCATATGGCACTTCCTCGAAGTTATGTTTTCGTCTTCTCGGATCCTGCTCAGGCATCTTCTGCCTGGGGATCTTTTTTCTTTCTTTTGGGTCCATGTCAGTTCTTAACCTTTAATCTGGCCGCGTTTGGCGCTTATGAAGTTGTCAAATTACAGGACTGGCGCATCAACGGTCAGGAGTTACAACGGGAGCAATTATTCATTCGGGTGGGTTCTTGGGGCAGTGCTTCCACCTCTTCTGTCCTGAACGCGGCTTGCCTTTGCATTAGCTCATGCCAGTCTATCTTCAATCCGTCCAAGAACGGACCATCGACGCAGGCAAATTTTATGCTCTTGCCCACTGTGACACGGCATACCCCGCACATACCAGTACCGTCTAACATAATGGGATTCATGGCAGTCTGTGTCGGGATGCCGTACTCTTTGGTGACTTCGGAGGCGAGCATCATCATAAATGTACAGCCGATAACGTATGCC
Source organism: uncultured Desulfobacteraceae bacterium (assembly GCA_964423495.1). Taxonomy (GTDB): domain Bacteria; phylum Desulfobacterota; class DSM-4660; order Desulfatiglandales; family Desulfatiglandaceae; genus CAYRFN01. The sequence goes on along the minus strand of CAYRFN010000032.1, from coordinate 28,412 downwards.
TGATCGATCTGCTCGCCCTTTTGTACCAGCATGGTTATAGCGTCCTGTACACCACCCTTCATCCCTGATGAGCCATCCTTAGTGACAATAATCAGCTCGTCGCAATTCTCCTTAATCTTTTCTTCCCAGTGGAGCAGGTAATTGCTCGAGGCCTCCTCGATACAAATAACTCTATTTTTGGCTTTCTTCATTGCACGGGCAATAGGAAGTATCGCTCCCACCCCAAAACAGCCTCCGGCGCAAATTACAGTTCCGTATTTCTTGACTTCTACTGCATTTCCAAGCGGACCGGTTAGGTGCGCAAGATATTCGCCAGCCCTGGTATTGGCCATCTCTCGGCTTGACCTGCCTACCTCGAGGGTGACTATGGTGATGGTTCCTTCTTTGCGATCAAAGTCTGATATGGTGTAAGGAATGCGCTCGGACCTTTCATTTACCATGGCGATGACAAATTGCCCAGGCTGGCAATATTCCGCAATGACAGGCGCACATATTGTGACCATGTGGGTATTGGGCACAATCTCTACCTTTTCGATAATCTTAAACGGCCTTTCTTCAGCCGTCTTTTCTTTCCCGGCCTTCTCCGCCAGTCCCATTGTTGCGGCCTCAGCAGGAATGAAGCTCTTAAGCGCGCAGACAACCTCGCTGAGCCAATGACCTCTGTATAGGCGGGGAAGGAAAGCGAAATCATCCAGGGGGGAGGGGTCAGGGCTGTCCGGAGGCTTTTCATCAATTACTCTCTTGCTCATTTCCTTTATAATATCGGCCGTTGATTTGAACTCAAAACCTGGTATACCCATTTCCTTTGCAATATCGCAGGCGATTTTCCAATCCGGTAATAAACCATTTGGCGGTATCGATGCAGCAGTTAAGGACTTAATTTCCCCTGACGAATTTAAATATGTACCGTCCACTTCAGTAAGCGCGGCAGCGGCAATCACAACCTCTGCCATTTTCTCGGTTCGGGATGGGAAGAGATCAGAAACTATTAGGGTCTCGAGTTTTTCGATTGCCACCCATTCGGCGTAGTTACCGATAGAGTAAAGTGCTTTTATGGTTCCGTTATTTATGGCTTCCACCACTGTTGCGGGTTCTATCACAAGATTGTCACCTTCAGCCTTGGCCACGGCGAAGTTGTCCGATTTCATAATTTCTTTAGCAAATTTTTTCAGGATATAGAGTTCCTCCCGGGTGGCCTCGGGGTGGGCAATGAGCGCAAACTGTTCTCCTGAATAGGCTGCGATTTTTTTCGCTGCCTGCGAAATAGTATCTTCGTAGGATGCTCTTATTAGACCGTCTTCGACGCGTATCTGGTGCGAAACGAGGCGCGCTGGGTTATCAAGCAATTGGACCAACGCGAATCGGCCCACCGCACATATGCGGGCTTCTCTGATCAATTCGGTCATCCCAGCGCTGATCGCTTTGCCATCCTTGAGATTGAGATGAATTGAACACCCGTGCGGGCAGAGCATGCAGGTGGAGACCTTTGTCTCATCTGGCGCGCCGTACCATTTTGCATACCTGTCAGAAAGCGCACCAGTGGGGCAAATATCTATGCATGCACCACAGAACTTACAATTAGTATCCGTGTGGGGCCGGTGGAAGGCTGTGCCGATGCGGGCATCCTTGCCCCTGTTGATGAAATCGATAGTTCCTTGCTCATGTATCTTTTCGCAAATGCGGGCACACCTGCCGCAAAGGACGCACAGGTTGTAATCTCTATCCATAAACGGGTCGTTCCGTTCAATAGGAAGATTTTTATAGATTATCGGGATCTCTAATTCCTTGATTTCATATTCATCAGCTAAGATTCTCAGTTCGCAGCTATCCCGATTGCTGCAAAAGGTACATCTTGTGGCCTTGCCTGTCTTGAATGGGCGTGGCCTATACTTTTCGCACAATTCGCGGTCAGCACAGACAAGACACGAACTAGTATGACCGCTCAGCATGAGCTTAAGTATCTCTCGCCGCATCTCGACGATATCATCTGTCTTTGTGTGTACTATCATGCCTTCGGTTGCGGGCGTAGTGCAGGAGGTTGGATAGCCGCGAATGCTCTCGATCTCCACAATACAGAGCCTGCAGGCACCGTAAGGGTCCAAAGCCTCGTGTTCGCATAGCGTTGGAATCCTGATGCCCACTTTTTTTGCGGCACCAAGAACAGTTTCCCCCTGCCGGACCTTCACATTCTGGCCGTCTATTGTCAGTGCGATTTCGCTCATTATAATTCTTTTCTCCTCATTGCCGTTAAAACCATGACCCTAAATTTGCTTCGGTGTTTACTCGCTTTCCAGGTCACATCTCAGACACCTCTTAGCCTCCAGCATCGCCTGTTCCTCAGAGAGGCATTCCTCAACCTCCAGGAAGCTCTTAATGCGATCCTTGCCCGGCTTGTGTGGGAGTTCCGGCCTCGCCAGCTGTGCGATTTCTTCATCGCTCAGTTCTATCGGCTCCACATATTCCGCTGGTCGCACTGGCTTATATTTTCGCACAACCTTTCCACTTCGGAGATACTGGTGGATCCCATTTGCCACAAGTTTGCCGTGAAATATTGCAGTCACTACGTTCAGTGGGCCTGTAACCACGTCGCCACCGGCGAAAATACCATCCCTATTACAGAGATCAGTTTCTGTATCAACCTCTATTGACCCTCTATCTGTTGTTATTAGTCCTTCGTTCTTTGTGAAGCCCAAATCAGAAGTCTGTCCGATCGCGGCAATAACATTATCACAATGTATTATAAATTCGGACCCCTCTATGGAAACTGGTCTTCGCCTGCCGCTGGAATCGGGCTCACCTAATTTCATTTTTACGCACTCGATACCTTTGATTTTATTACCGTCGGGTATCACCCTGGTGGGGGCTGCGAGGAATTTGATCTCAATACCTTCCTCAGCAAGTTGTTCAAGCTCTTCGGGTAAAGCAGGCATTTCTTTGAGCGACCGCCTGTATAGAATGAATACCTCTTTGCTGCCTAATCGAACGGCTGACCTGGCTGAGTCTATGGCCACATTCCCTCCGCCGATAACGGCCACTCGTTGTCCGAGTTTAACCTTTTTCTTGAGATTGACGTCTTTGAGAAAACCCACGCCAGGTAGAACCGCCGGGTGTTCGGAATGTTCAATTCCCAGACTAAAAGGAATGTGCGAGCCGACTGCTATGAACACAGTCTTATATCCCAGTCTAAAAAGATCATCAATGGTAAAGTCTTCACCAAGTCTCTGGTTGGTCTTTATTTCAACACCGGTCTTTCTTATGTAATCTATTTCATATTCAAGGATATCTTCTGGCAGACGATAATCTGGGATGCCCACACGAAGCATGCCACCGGTAATGGAAAGGGCCTCAAATATGGTGCAGTGATAGCCTTGCAATGCGAGATAATATCCGGCTGAGAGTCCTGCTGGTCCGGAGCCAATGATCGCTACTTTTTCTTCGTATTTGACCTGGGCCTTCTCCGGATTGATGCCCTTCTTCATCTCGTAATCTGCAGCGAAACGCTTCAGTGCACGAATCGCGATTGGATCACCGAACTTGCCTGCCTCACACTTGCTCTCACAGGGATGCGGACAAACTCTCCCGCAGATACCCGGTAAGGGATTCTCTTTGCGGATAACTCTGATTGCTTCATCGAACTTGCCAAGGGCAATGTACCCCATGTAGCAAGGCACGTCCTGGTTTATGGGGCACGTATACTGGCAGGGTGAGGAGATGAGCCCCTTGCAGACCATCGCATCACATTTTTTCTCCTTGAGATGAGCTTCAAGCTCCTCCCTGAAATGTTGTATTGTACTCAGGACGGGGTTTGAGAGCGTTTGGCCAAGGCCGCATAAAGACCCTAATTTCACAGTCTTGGCCAACTTTTCAAGCTTGCCGATATAGCTCATATCGCCTTTTCCTTCGGTAATGTCTGTCAGCAGACGCAGGAGGTGCTGAGAGCCCATCCTGCAAGGCGTGCATTTACCGCAGGATTCATTTTCCGTAAATGTCAGGAAATACCGTGCAATATCGACCATGCAGGAGTCCTCGTCCATCACAATCATTCCACCCGATCCCATAATGGATCCGACTTTGGCCAGTTCCTCGTAGTCCACCTTTAGATCCGCCATCTCGGCCGGGATGCTGCCCCCAGAAGGACCTCCCGTCTGAATGGCCTTAAATTTTTTTTGCTCTGGGATGCCACCACCGATATCGAATACGATCTCATTGATTGTGATACCCATTGGCACCTCGATCAACCCTGTCCGTTTGATCTTTCCTGCAAGCGCGAAAGTCTTCGTCCCCTTGCTTTTTTCGGTTCCGTAGCTGGCAAACCATTCGGACCCTCGGTTCATGATCGCGGAGACATTTGCGAGGGTTTCAACATTGTTAATGATGGTTGGTTTACCATGCAGCCCAGACTGTGCAGGGAAGGGTGGCCGCGGTCTTGGCATCCCCCGTTTTCCTTCAATGGAAGCAATGAGGGCCGTTTCTTCACCGCAAACAAAAGCACCGGCACCCTGCTTTATCCTTATGGATAAATTGAAGCCAGATCCGAAAATGTTTTCTCCCAGGAACCCTAATTCCCCCATCTGTTTGATTGCATGGTTAAGCCGTTCTATGGCAAGCGGGTATTCTGCGCGGACATACACATATGCCGAGTTGGCACCAATGGCGTATGCGCCGATGGCCAAACCTTCCAGCACCGCGTGTGGGTCGCTCTCCAGCACTGCTCTGTCCATGAATGCACCAGGATCTCCTTCGTCGGCATTGCAGATCATATATTTGATGTCACTCTTGGAATTGCGAGCAAATCCCCATTTGAAACCGGTAGAGAATCCTGCACCACCTCGGCCGCGCAGGCCAGAGTTAGTGACCTCCTCGATAACTTTTTCAGGTGTCATCTTCAGGGCTTTGTCAAGGCCAGAGTATCCGCCCCTTGCTATGTAGTGGTATGAATTGGAGGGATCAGTGATCCCACCGTTCCTGAGTACAACACGTACCTGTGGCTTCATCATTGGCAGATCGGTGAATCTGGGCAGGCCATCAATCGGTACATCACCGAACCAGCACAGGGCGTACTCAACATGAGGAACTCCTTTGAGTACAAAATCCTCGATAAGCTCCGGAACCATCTGGTCTGTCACTCCGTGGTATAGAACGCGTCTGCCATCAGGAATTCCGATCTCGATGTTTGGTTCGGAATAACACATGCCAAGGCAGCCGACTTCCATTATATCCGCGTCAATATTGTGTTTTTCAATCTCTTCTTCAAATAACTTCCATATATTCATGGCACCGGCTGCCCGGCCGCACGTTGCAGTACCAATAAGAATTCTTGGTTTTTCAAGGCGGTTGAAAGCCCCCCATTCCTCTTTTGCTTTCTGTTGAATCGCTTCGAAATTCATTTGATCTCCTTCAGAAGCTGCTTGATTTTCTGTGGTGTCATTCTACCATAGACCTTATCGTCGATAACGACCACGGGGGATAGGGCACAGGAACCGAAGCAGGCCACGCGCTCAATGCTAAACTTGTAATCATGTCTGGTCTCTCCGGGCATGATTCCTAAGAGCTTACATACCTCGTTCATGATCCTCTTTCCGCCCCTTACATGGCAGGCCGTACCTTGACACACACGAACCATGTGGTCACCCGGCCGGATGAATCTAAATTGTGTGTAAAACGTAGCTACGGCATAAATTTTGGTTTGGGAGATATTGAGATGTTTTGAGATGCTCACCACCGAGTCTTCTGATATATATCCGAACTTTCCTTGCACCCCTTGTAAGATCGGTATGAGGCTGTCTTGGTACTGCTCGTAAGATTCAAGGATCTCTTCCAGTCCCTTTTGCGTGGTTTTGTCTGTCGTCTCCAATTTTTTGGTTTTGTCCTTTCTGTTGTTAAAACAATTTTGATTCTTTCATAAGGCCCTAAATCTTTAGAATATACCCAAATTAATATAGATCTAAGAAGTTGAGACATTTGCAAAGCGGTCCCTTTTGCCCAATTTTTACATCAGACTCAAATTTTAACCCGCCTGGCGGATTGATCCTCGAAATACTAAATATATTCCTGTGGTTAAAATTATCATCTTCCTTGACCTTGAATAAAATTGACTATTTTTCAAAAGTCTCATGTCAAGAGCTTATCAATATTTGGATTTGTTAATTAAGACAAAAAAATTCTTTAGTCAAGCCTCATAAACAGATAATAGCTTTCAACAACCACCTCAAACAGGCGATATGTTCTCATTTTACGATGCTCTTATAGGTGTAGTTTTTCGTCTTTTTTGGTTTTGTATGGACCAATTGCAATGAATTCAGGATCGTAGTTTAAGGAGCAACATGTGGACTGAAATTGAGGGGTCAGGCCGAGTGCTTTTGCCTCCCAAACTGTCTTTTCAGACCAGATCGCCATGCGATTGGCTCCGGCCCAAATGGCAAGCTTTTCCATCAGCTCCCCTTCTCTATTTCTAGGCCTTTCACAGCCTAAAGAAATAGGAGTTTTAGGCATCAGTAATCTTGCCTTGGCAATCAATTGTCCAACTTCAAGAGGAGATGGAGGTGAAACACTACTCATTGGTGTTCCTTTCAAAGGGGAAAGTACAACAATAACCAAGGCCGTAGGCTGGTAATGACTAATGATTTCTAGGGCTCTGAATTCAGCTTCTATTTTTCCATATTGCAACCCAGCTACAATGTGAGGGATAAGTTCAAGGCCGCTTTGATTGATAGCGTCTAATGCATTAAAGACTGGTTTCAGGCTATTTAGATGATAAACTTGGGTGGCTGTCTTTTCATCACCCATGACATCTATAATGGCCTGCTTCAAGCCGGCCTCTTTCAGGAGATAGCAGAGTTCATAGTCAAGGAAACCGGTATGGGCAGAAATATATAAGTCGGTTTGCTGCGAAATCTTTTTTATGGCTTTTATATATTTCTCCCAGGGGAGTTTTCCTTGATAGTCGGCCCCACCAGTCAAGAGAATTCCGTGAGTGCCGTCTTTTGCAAGTCTTTTACAGACCTTCACCAATTCATCGGAGTTTGTAATATTTATCATGGAATTTAGAAGCTTACCCTTACAATGCTCACACAGGAGTTCACATCGGTTTCCTGTGATGGATATGGCCGGGTAATGTCCTCGTTCCTGCCCGTACTTGATCATCCCGGGTAGATAGAAAGAGAAGGTTTGACCATGATTAACCCTGGCTGTCTCCCAGGCGGCCTCAAAAAGCTCTGCATCTTTACAGGATAGAGAAGCGCTGAGTTTTGTATCTGGTTTTGACCTTTTGCTTGACATATAACTCTGGTCGGATAGTTTAGACGGATATCAGGCCCTTTATTTAAACGAAACTCTGCTTTTTAAAGAGATCTTAAGCACGGCTGTAAGATTGAAGGGAGGATAGGCCAATGAAAGAGACAAATCAAGTTTTTATAAGAGGATTAAACATTATCTTATTTTCCGTATTCATAATTTCTTGTGCTTCAATTTCTGAGTTAAAGGCCCTTTACCAACTTCCACCTAAATCGGAGAAATTGAAAGGCAAAAAGGCGGCTTTAAGAATTGTGGATGCTAGGAGTGAAACAGGTTTACTAATGAAAGGGGCCCAAAAGGAGTATAAATATTTTCCTGGAAATATTTCATTAAGTATTGGTCATTTCAAAGAACCTGGGTTTAAGATTGGGGTCTTCCAAGTCCCTGACATGATGAAAGAGGCCTTTAAGAGAAGCCTGGAAAATGCAGGATTTGAGCTTCTTATTGAACAATTTCCCGAGGAGCCCCAATTAATGATTGTCTTAAATGAACTTTTTCTCGATCTTGTGAATCAAAAATGGGTAGCCAAAATAAATTATGAGGCCATGTTGGTAAAGAACGAAAAGGTCCTCGCAACGCAAACAATTAGCGGACAGGCTGAACGTTACAAGTTGGTGGGACGGGGCCAGGCAGACGTTGTTATGGGTGAAATTCTCACTGATACTGTTAACAGTCTAGATGTAGCTAAACTTTTCCAACAAGGCAAAGTGTCTGTTCCTTAAGTATTTGTTTATAAAAGCATATTATTGTTTACAATTTAGGATTGTGATTACAGTATATAAATTAATTAATAACGTTCAAAAATGTTTGCATCCAGTTTGTGCCCGGCTGGTTTATTATCTCGATCCCTTAAATGTGAGTTCCATGATTTTGGATCTAAAACCTATGAATGATAGGAAGGGCATGGGACTCTCTTTTAAGAAACCGACTAGGCAGGAACTCCGACCTGAGCATTCCTGCAAACTAAGGCGGGCGGCGGACTTTCTGGATTTACGCCCCATGCTGCGCTCCGGGCATCAAGCACAATACCTTCCCCGCCCGCCTCAGGCAGCAGGGACCTCAAATATCCAGCAACCAATTTTTCGGTTCTTAAAAGAGAGCCTAATGCCCTTCCAGGTGCGAAACCTTTTGAACATTGCTAATTAATTAGGTCTTTTCTGATATGTTTAATATTTTGTTGAATACTTATGGGCACAAAAGACAAGGTATTTTTGATAAGTTTAGGAAGTACCAAGAACTTAGTCGACAGTGAAAACATGCTTGAGTTGATCAAATCAAAAGGTTTTGATCTTGCTCCCAGCATTGAAGAAGCCAGGATCTTGGGAAAAACGTTTGTCTGGAGGAGTTGCTGGAGAGATTAAGGCGTAATTTTAGCAATATGCAGCCTTTATTTTTAAATGAACATAAGCTACACTTTCACGGTACGAGGTAAATCCACTTCATGCCGGAGAATGAACTGCTCAAGAGTGATGCCATGGATCTGAATGAAGATATAATTCGAAAGCATAGAATCCATTTTAAAAAAATCAATGAGGAATTAACTAATACCCTCACTTCTCAGGTGCCCCTAATTGAAGATATTGGGAAACACGCCTTATTAGGGGATGGGAAAAGGCTTCGCCCCCTTTTTTTTATTCTTTCCTGTCAATTATGCAATTATCAGGGAAAAGATGTACACCGTCTTTCGACTATCTTTGAGTATATCCATTCAGCCTCATTGCTCCATGATGATGTTATTGACAATTCCATGGTAAGAAGGCGAAAGGCCTCAATCAATCATCTCTGGGGAAATCATACTGCGATCTTAGAAGGGGATTTTTTAGCCTCAAAATCATCCTCCATTGCAGTGGGTTCCAATAATATGTTGTTTCTTAAAAAAATCACCGAGACCTCGACACAGATGGTGGAGGGCCAAGTCCGTGAACTAATCCATACGGATGATTGGGAGACCAGCAAGGAACAGTATATGGAGATAATCACTGCCAAGACGGGGGCCCTTATATCTGCTGCATGCTCCAGTGGGGCCATCATATCTGGAGCTCTAGGTGAAGCAGAAGAGTCTCTTGCTAAATTTGGAATGAAAGCGGGAATCGCTTTTCAGCTTGTTGATGATTTATTGGATTATACTTCCTCGGAAGAGCTGTTCGGAAAGCCTGTGGGTAAAGATCTTAAGGAGGGGAAAATCACTTTACCACTGATATATACCTTGCCAAAACTTGAAGTATCTGAAAGGAAACGGCTTGTGGCTCTATTTAAAAATCGCCAAGCCACTGAAGAAGATTATCAGGTTATGACTGAATTTGTAAGGGGCTCTGGAGCCATTGATCAGGTATTAAATGAGGCGCAGTTTTACGTAGACAAGGCGGCAAATTGTTTGAGCCCGTTCCCTGATTCGTCCGCTAAAAGAGATCTTTTAAACTTGAGCCAGCATATCATTGAAAGAAAACACTGATGGTCGGCCCCACTTTCCGACATCCCCCTTCGAACATAATAAGCTTCAGCTTTTTTGGAAGAATTATTTAATATCTTAAGAACTTTTTATATCGTCAGAAATTGATAATAGTCTCTCTTTAAGTTTGCTATCGAAAAATCGAACCTTATTTTATAATGAATTTTTCTTCAGAGTCTGAGGGCTTTATTCCTAAAGTACTCCCTAATCTATAATACAAAATTCAATGTCCTCATATGTTAATATGCAACAGATCACTGCCCAATATGAGTTCTCCCGTATATGACTTACGGCACTGAGCGGTAATGTCGGTTGCCAGACATTCAGGATAAAAATGGGTGAGAAGCAAACGATTTGATCCTGCAAGAGTGGCAATGCGGCATGCCTTTGATGGAGTTAAGTGCCCTTCAACATCCTTTCCATCAGGAAAAGAACACTCTAATATTAAAAGGTCTGTCCCTTTTGCCAAATCAATAATCTCCTCACAGAAACCGGTATCTCCAGAATAGACTATGCTTTTACCTGAACAGCATTCGATTCGATAGGCAAGGCTGTTGGGTGTATGGTCTGTAGGACGAGTAATAATTTTAAATTCAGGATAGTCTCTTTCAACCTTTTCTTGTGAATTAAACTCGTGGATTTTCATGATCTCTGGAGGGAGAGTCAACCAGTGATCATAAGCTTCTTGAAGTCGACTTATAAATTTTGATAGGCCATGTGATCCGCTGATAAAGAAAGGCTCCCTTTTTTTGAATGTGGGAGGATTTTTCGTTGCAAAAAGAAGGTGGATTAAATCGGCCGTATGATCGGGATGAAAATGGCTCAAGAAGATATACTTGATCCTCTCGTGACTTATGCCCACCTTTGACAATTGACGTAATGTTCCTGGTCCTATGTCGAAAAGAATGATGTCACCGCCAATCATAAGGACCAGTGAAGGGGAGGCCCTATAATTAAGTGGGATACTGGTTCCAGAGCCTAAAAGAATTATTTCCAAAGCTGTTTATCCTTGGTCTGTCAATTTCAGGTTAACCTTGTTAACTCAATGAACACAATAAATCCAATAAGCCCTATTAGCTCAAGTTCGAGATATATTAGTCAATGTTTTATATTTTAAGGTGTCCTCATTAGTCAATACATTAAGTTTTTTACCGGCTTAGTCTTTTCCTCCTGGTAGTAGTATAATATAAGAAATCTGGCAGTACTGTAATATGCAATCCTAAATTATGCCTATTGAAAGTGACAGGCTGTTTTGAGTGTAAGTGAAATCCTGTGTATTTTGATCAATACTTGGTGTATCTCGTTGGGTTTCGTCCCTTAACAAAAACTATAATTCAAATGCTTTTGCTATATTTGATGAACTTATAAACGTTTTCTCCTCTTTGATTCCTGCGCTGTAATTTGTCTTGGTTTGAGAATTTTAATATGGATGTTTGCGAAAAATGCTTTATCATTAATGGCGAATTATTTATAATGGCAGCAAATTTTAATTTTTTATCGTGGCACAAATATAAGTGCATTTTTATAAACGCAACAAAAAAAGTTACGAAAAGTGCCAGAATGCCCCGACCTTTGGTCGGGGAGCTTCACTAAAATAATAAAAAATTTAAGGTAGCAAATTAGTGCTTTGAAAAAATCATTAGCCTATTTGTAAGGGTTGAAGGTCTCTTTCAGGTAGGCATCGGGAGATAGGTCTTCCCCCTTATTTGTTAACAGCTAAGCAGTTACGAATAAAATTAAGACCATTGAAATAGGAGCAGTCATGTTAAAAGTCTTAGTTATTGACGGCAATAAGGATAACCGACTTTCAATATCAGCGTCATTGGCAAAATCTATTCCGGGGTGCGTTGTGACAAGTGCGGAATCAGGAACTGATGGCATAAGAAAAGCGCAGTCACAATTCCCTGATATAGTCCTGCTTGATATTACATTAGGGCAGGATGATGGATTTGAAGTTTGTAGGAGGCTGAAAGCTATTGGGCGAATGGAAAATATTCCGGTTATTATGCTTACAAACCCTGAAACTGGAACCAATAGGCGGGCAAAAGCTTTAGATGTCGGTGTTGACAATTTCTTAGTCAAGCCCGTTGATGAAGTTGAGTTGGAAGCTCAGATCAATGCCGTGCTTAGGAGAAAAAAGGCTGACGATATTCAACGTAAAAAAATAGAGAAGCTTAAAGCCGTTGCACAGGAAAGGACCAGGACATTACAGAAACGAACCCAAGATCTTGTCGAAAGGATCAAAGAACTAAATTGCCTTTATGGAATTTCTGCTCTTCGGGAGAAGCCAGGTATTTCATTGGAGGGAATTCTTCAAGGAGTAGTCGATCTTATCCCTACCTCATTGCGACATTCGGAAATCACTTGCGCACGTATCATCATGGGTTATCAGGAATTCAGAACAGAAAATTTCAGAGAAACCCCATGGAAACAGACAAGCGACATAATTGTCAATGGTGAGTGGGGAGGTACCCTTGAAGTCTATTATATGGAAAGGCCAGAGGATGCTGAGAATCCCTTCCTGGATGAAGAGCGCGATCTCTTTAATGCCATAGGTGAGCGATTAGGAAGGATTGCGGAGCGAGTTAAGGCGGAGGATGCGCTGCGTCTTGAGAGTAAAAATGTCATTAACATCATGAGATCGATGGAAGACTGGGTATATATAGTCAATGATAAATATGATGTAGAGTATATAAACCCAGCCCTTGAGAAAGAATTTAGTTCGTTAAACGGTAAAAAGTGTTATGAGTATTTTAGCGACAAGAAAAGACCCTGTTCAAAGTGTAGAATTGAAGATGTTTTTGCAGGAAAAACAGTTCGTTCGGAGCGGAATCTTTCCAGAAACAATAAGACATATGACGTCCTTAGTACTCCCTCGATAAATGCCGATGGCAGTATATCAATGCTGTCGATATTACGAGATCTTACTGATCTCAAGAAAGGCCAAAAGGCGATTGAAGAAAGAGAATTGTTTTTCCGGAGCCTTACTGAATCCGTGGCAGATGGGGTTGTTCTAGTTCAGGATGGGAAGATCTTGTTCGTAAATAGCGCCTTTGTAGACATGTTTGGTTATTCGGAGTCAAAAGAACTTGCTGAAATGGATGTCGTTCAGCTTTTTGAGAGCGAGTTTAGGGAGCTTTTTAGAAAGGTTTTTGATCCGGAAGAGGATGATGAAAATATTGGAACCTTGCTGTGGGGAATGTGCGTAACCAAAGAAGGAAAAAAAATCTGGGTGTCAACTAATAGAAGTGTTATTAAACTGAAATCCAGGCCCGCTATCCTTGCAACCATGAGGAATATCACGGAACAGGTGCTCTGGGAAAAGTCCATTCAGGAGGACACCGAATACCTTCGAAGGGAAAATATTAAATTGAGGTCATCTATCAAAGAACGCTATAGGTTCGGCAATATCATAGGAAAGAGCCTTCCAATGCAAAATGTCTATGAGCTTATCTTAAAGGCTGCTAGTTCCGATGCAAACGTTATTATACTTGGCGAATCCGGGACGGGGAAGGAGTTGGTTGCCAGGGCAATCCATGAAATGAGCTCTCGTAATGATAAAGCCTTCGTACCTGTTAATTGCGGAGCCATTCCTGAAAACCTTGTCGAAAGTGAATTTTTTGGTCACCGTAAGGGTGCCTTTACCGGGGCCCATATTAACAGAAATGGTTATCTGCATGCTGCTAACGGAGGGACACTCTTTTTGGATGAGGTGGGTGAACTCGGGCTGAATGTTCAGGTAAAATTTCTCAGGGCACTTGAAAACGGTGAATACACGCTGGTCGGGGATACACAGGCCAATAGGTCTGATTTTCGTGTAATATCCGCAACTAACAGAGATTTTTCAGAAATGGTCGATAGTGGTATGGTAAGAGAAGATTTCTATTATCGGATTAGCGTTTTTCCTATTTCCCTTCCGCCTTTAAGAGAAAGAAAAGAGGATATTCCATTACTCATTGAACGTTTTTTACATTTATACAGCAAGGGAAAAAAGGTCCCCACCGTAGCAGGGAGAATTATGGAAGTATTGTATAATTACGATTGGCCGGGGAATGTCCGTGAATTGCAGAGTGTAGTCCAACGGTATCTTGCTGTGGGAAATTTTGATTTTCTAAAAATGAATAATAATACTGATAAAATTACGGGCGATATAGATCAAGATTATGGAAAAGAATTACTTGATCTTCGTTCTGCTGTGGAGTCTTTCGAGAAACGCCTTATCCTTAAGGCATTGAATCAATACCGCTGGCGTAGAGGAAAAGTAGCGGCTATGCTTGGGATAGACCCAAAAACACTTTATACAAAGATGAAAAAAAATGGGCTGAATTAACCGAAAAAAGGGCGATAAAGCCCGATTTCAATTAAACGAAGTAGTTTTAAATATTTATCCGAGAAATACGCCTGCCTTTTCGGGTGTTTTCACCTGATTATTATTTCCTTATCTTCAAGATTCTTTTTAGGTTTCCTAATTAATTCAATAAGTTAAGAAAAGCTTTTTAATATGGCATATTTGTTGCGATTAACTATAATTAAGAAAAGGAAAAGAAACCTCCACACCTGAGACCGAAAGAGAAGTACTGTCAATGGATATTCTGGTCGCAGAAAATGATGTTTCTGGCCACTCTAATATTGTTGAGTTGATTCAACGATGGGGCCATAATACAGAGAGATCAGAAACAGCCCAAGGTACACTGGATAAAGTCAGAGAAAGGGCGTTTGATCTCATTTTGCTTGATACTTTTCTGCCTGATATGAAGGTGCAGGAGCTGATAGGAAAACTAAAAGAACTGCGGCCTGAAATAGGTATCGTTACGATGACCAGAACGAGTACCAAGGAACTGGAAAAAGAAATAAGAACACTGGGAATCATTTATTATATGTCAAAACCTATTAGTAAGAAGGTGCTGAAGGAGATTTTAGATCATATTTCATTTAAGAAGAATGGGGTGATTGGAGAGGACTATTTCAAGGGTCCTGAAAGGTCAACCCCTTGATCTTAATGGTCTATAATCGTTCATATGGTCTCATTAGTTTATTATCCTTAATTTATAAACACGTAAGAGTGTAGGAGATAACACCCTGATAATTTGAGTCATTGAATCTTGAATCCCCCAAAAGCGGGAGTTGAAAAATTACTTATCGAAGCATCCACCTTGATTTTTTGAGAAGGTCATAGAATATCAATAAAAAGGAGGGTCGTATATGTCAAATCTTATTCCACCACATGGTAAAGAAGAAAAATTGATGCCGTTATTGCTGGAGGGCGATGAACTTAAGGCTGAGACTGAAAGGGCAAAGTCACTAAAGCAGATCAAGATTACATCAAAGGAGAGTTCTAACCTCGTTATGATGGGGATCGGAGCGTTCACTCCATTGACCGGTTTCATGTCAAAAGACGATTGGCAGGGAGTCTGTGATAATTTCACTATGGCAGATGGCACATTCTGGCCTGTCCCCGTTACGGTTTCTACTGATGATGAAGGGGTAAAGGAGGGAGATGAACTTGCGCTGGTTGATGATGAGACGGGTGCCATCATGGCGACTATTGTGGTCTCTGAAAAGTACACCATTGATAAAGAATACGAGAGCAGATCTATCTATATGACAACTGATACTGAGCACCCGGGGGTGGCGAAGGTAATGGCACAACCCAAGTATAATCTGGCAGGCCCAGTCAAGGTCATAAGTGAGGGCTATTATCCAGATCAGTTTAAAGGTATCTACCAGAGGCCCATTGAATCCAGAAAAATATTTGAAGATCAAGGATGGAAGCGGGTCGCTGCCCTTCAGCTTCGCAATCCCATGCATCGTTCTCATGAGTTTTTGGCAAAGATCGCCGTAGAGGTAATGGATGGGCTATACATTCACCAGTTATTGGGCAAGCTCAAAGCTGGAGATATTCCGGCCGATGTCCGTGTTAAGGCTATTCAGGTCCTTGTGGACAACTGGTTTGTGAAAGGCACCGTGGTCCAGGGCGGCTATCCCATGGAGATGCTGTATGCCGGTCCAAGGGAGGCCTTGCTCCATGCGGTGTTTCGCCAGAACTACGGGTGCAGTCATCTTATTGTCGGCCGTGACCATGCAGGAGTGGGTGATTATTATGGCCCCTTTGATGCACAGAAAATCTTTGACCAGATCCCTGAAGGTGCTCTCAAGTGCCAGAACCTCAATATCGATTGGACCTTCCACTGCTACAAGTGTGGAGGAATGGCCTCCATGAGGACATGCCCCCATGGAAAAGATGACAGGTTGCTTTTATCCGGGACCATGGTTAGAAAAACTCTATCAGAGGGAGGTGATCTTCCAGCGGAATTCTCCCGTCCTGAGGTCGTTAAAATACTCCAGGATTATTACCAGGCTCTTGAAGAGAAGGTTGAGATAAAGTTGCATGGCGCTGCTACCGGCGATGTAAAGAAATAGGAAAAAAAGGAACGAAAGAAAGGAGGTGAAAAAAAAGAAACCTTTCAATTTAATATCTTTAGTAGTGTAGTTTTTTCGCGGCATTGCTGCGTGAGGTAAGATCGCAAAGCGATTTTATAAAATTGTTAAATAAGGAGGTAGTACAATGCCAAGTTATGTGATCACAGAAAAATGTGACGGCTGTAAGGGACAGGATAGGACTGCATGTATGTATATCTGTCCCAATGACTTGATGGCGCTGGACGTAGACGGTTCGGCTGGTTACGGGGAGATGAAGGCGTACAACCGTGATCCTCAAATGTGTTGGGAATGTATGTGCTGTGTCAAGCTCTGCCCGCAGCAGGCAATGGATGTAAGAGGTTATGCTGACTTTGTCCCCATGGGATCCAGCGCAACACCGTTGCGAGGCACCGAAGACATCATGTGGACGGTGAAGTTCCGTGACGGCTCCATCAAACGATTCAAGTTCCCCACCAGGACTACTCCGGAAGGGTCAGCAGATCCATTGGGTGGATTTCCCACTCATGATGACATAAACAGCCAGGCACTGGCAACTGAGCCTGCGTCCCTGGGACTGGATACGGTTCCCACGCCCAATTAAACAGAAAGGAGGTATTTAGATATGGCAAATTTTGAGACAGTGGAAGTGAACACCGACCTCCTGATCGTTGGAGCGGGGTTTGGAGCATGTGGCGCAGCCACAGAGGCATCATACTGGGCCAAAAAGAATGGATTAAAGGTGGTGATGGTGGACAAGGCCGCCACGGACAGAAGTGGTGCAGTGGCCATGGGACTTTCGGCCATAAACCAGTATGTGGGTGTCAAAGATGGCGAGAATACGGTCGAGGACTATGTCCGCTATGTTCGCCAGGACCTGATGGGTATTTCCAGGGAAGACCTGGTTTACAATATTGCCCGTCACGTGGATTCAACAGTGCATCTGTTTGAGAAATGGGGCCTCAAGATATGGATAGATGAAGAGGGTAAATACGTCCATGAAGGCCGATGGCAGCTCATGATCAATGGTGAATCATACAAGATAATCATTGCCGAAGCAGCAAAGAACGCACTCGCCGATGCGGGCGGAGAGCTCTACGAGAGGGTATTCATTGTCGGCCCCCTCATGGATGGAAACAAATGTGTGGGCGCCGTGGGATTCAGTACCCGTGAGAACCAGTTCTATGTGTTCAAGGCAAAGGCAGTCATTGTCGGCGCGGGCGGTGCAGTGCACGTATTCCGTCCACGCTCAGTTGGTGAGGGCTTTGGCCGTTCTTGGTATCCTCCCTTTAACTCGGGCACAAGCGCCTATTTTACCATACAGGCCGGCGCGGAGATGACGTGCCAGGAAGTCCGTTTCATCCCGGTCCGGTTCAAGGATGGATACGGTCCTGTGGGTGCATGGTTCCTCCTGTTTAAGTCACGTGCTATAAGCGCCGAGGGCGGCGATTATATGGTAGTTCGAGAGGATGAGCTGAAAAATTGGGCCCCTTATGGATTAGCCAAACCGATCCCGGCAAACCTAAGGAATTACCTTGGCATGCTGGATACGGATGCTGGCCTTGGTCCCCTTTACATGGAGACCGACGAGGCCATTCAAAAGATTGCCGAGGAGTTTAAGGACGATCCAAAGGCCTTCAAGAAAAAAATGAAGGAACTGGAGAGCGAGGCATGGGAGGACTTCCTCGACATGACCATTTCCCAGGCCATTCTCTGGGCAGGTCTGAATGTCAAGCCCGAGGAAAAGCACTCTGAAATTGCGGCCTGTGAGCCCTACTTTATCGGTTCTCACTCCGGCGCGTCAGGTGCATGGGTTAGCGGTCCAGAGGATCTGGATACACCCTACAAGTGGGGTTATACAAATATGACTACAGTTGATGGCCTTTTTGCAGTGGGTGATGGCTCAGGGGCCTCCAGTCATAAGTTCTCATCGGGTTCACATGCGGAGGGACGCATTGCTGGAAAAGCGGCCATCAAGTATATAGTTGAAAAGGGCCAGGAACCCAATGTTGATGCGGCCCAGGTGGAGAAACTCAAGGCCCAGATCTATGCTCCTTTTGACCTTTATGAGGCGCACAAAGGCGAGACAACAGATCCGGAGATCAACACTAATTACATCATGCCCAGGCAGTTCCTGTTCAGGCTCCAGAAGCTCATGGACGAATATGCGGGCGGCGTGACTTCTGCCTTCAAGACCAGTAAGGCACTCCTTGAAAGGGGCCTGGAGCTGATGGCCCTCTTGAAAGAAGACTCAATCAAGATGGCTGCACGCGACCTCCATGAGCTCACAAGGCTTTGGGAGAATATGCAGAGGATGTGGATAGCAGAATCCCATATTCGCACCATGCTCTTCAGAGAGGAGACCAGATGGCCCGGCTACTATTTCAGGTCCGATACTCCAAAAATGGATGATGAGAACTGGAAATGCTTTTGCAACTGCCGCTGGGATCCCAATACTGGCGAGTGGGAAATGATGAAGAAGGATATCTGGACTATGCCAGGTGTGTAGTTGTTAACGTAAACTGAGAATGTGCCCCGGCTACAATAAACAAAATGTGGCCGGGGTATTTTTTGATTTGGGCAATAAGTGGAACTGAGTTCCTTACTTTAGTGCCTTCTCCTGAAAAAATCGGCTTGCAGTCTTTTTGATGGTTATGCTATATAACTCCATGTGAATTTTGGTACAAAAGCATTTTTCCTAAACTCTATCAAAACAGGCAGAGGACCACGGGCGTGAGCCCGTGGGTGAATGCCTTTAACTTTACGTAATCATGAGACAGTGTGTCGTTAAGACCTTTTCTTCGGTTCCGAGTCTCCCAGCCTGGTCTTTTCTACGACTTATCCACGGGGGATTCTTGCCCCCTCCGCATTCCCCCGACAAGTCGTGGGCTGCGGTTTCCCCCGCTGATAAGTCGTGAAAAGCACGGCGGCCTCCCGCCAGTCACTCAGAAAAGGTCTCAAAGCCACACTGCATATATTAGTGCCACGGGTGTAAGCCCGTGGGTATCTACTCTTCTAAGGGTTAGGAGCTAAAATAACTTTTGCGTTTAACTTTAAGAATATGCGCGCCTAAAACAATTAATTAGCCGAGGAGGATAAGTATGGCAAATACAGACACCCAGAGCATCTTGGTGGTCGGAAGTGGTATGAGTGGTCTCACTGCCGCTATCGAGGCAGCAGAGGCGGGTTACGATACCTATATAGTTGAGAAGAATCCATATCTGGGAGGGAGGGTGGCCCAACTTCATCATTACTTTCCTAAATTGTGTCCTCCCTATTGTGGTCTGGAAATTAACTTTCGAAGAATCAAGCAGAATCCAAGGGTTCGTTTTTTTACCATGGCAGAAGTGGAAAAAATTTCTGGAGTGGAAGGGGATTTTGATGTCATCATTCGATTAAATCCTCGTTACGTTAATGAGAAATGCACTTGTTGCGGCAAATGCACCGAGGCCTGTACGATGGAAATCGAAAACGCTTTCAACTTTGGAATGGATAAGATTAAGGCGGCCTATTTGCCACACGACATGGCTTACCCCATGCGGTATGTATTGGACCCGGCATTGGTTCAAAGTGATGAGGCCACAAAGGTTAAGGAGGTCTGTCCATATGATGCCATTGATCTGGATATGGAAACCAAGACAATGGAATTGAAGGTGGGGGCTATTGTCTGGGCAACGGGATGGAAGCCCTATGATGCCAACAAGCTTGATACTTACGGATTTGGGCAATACCCCGATGTTATCACCAATGTCATGATGGAAAGACTTGCGTCTTGGTCAGGCCCAACAAGGGGTAAGATTGTCCGACCTTCTGATGGCGAGGCGCCCGAGACAGTCGCTTTTGTTCAATGCGCGGGTTCACGGGACGAAAATCATCTCCCTTATTGCTCGGGCATATGCTGTCTGGCATCTATGAAGCAGGCCACCTATATACGTGAGCAATATCCAGACGCAAAAATATATATCTTTTTTATTGATATTCGGGCCACAGACCGATTGGAGGGCTTTTATAATAAGGTCAAGGAGGATGAAAACATACGGTTTTTTAAGGGTAAAGTGGCGAAGATAACCCGGGACGAAAATGTTAAAGGGCTTGTTCTGAGGGTTGAAGATACCACAACAGAAGAGTTACATGTGGTTTCTGCTGATATGGTTGTGCTGGCAACAGGTATGCAACCAAATACATTGGAGTCCCCTCTGCCTATACAGATCCACTACGATGATTATGGATTTATGGCTTCCAAAAATGGCAAACCCGGAATTCACGCTTCAGGTTGTGTAAGAACGCCAACTTTTGTTTCAGAAGTTGTACAAGATGGAACGGCAGCAGCCCTAAAAGCCATTCAATCCGTTGTGAGGAGGTAAATTCAATGGAAAAAAAGACTGCAGTCTATATATGCACAGGATGTGGCATCGGAGATGCCTTAGATATTGACCAGCTATGCAAGGTAGCCACTGAGGAGGGCAGTGTTCCCATTTGCAGGAATCACGATAATCTATGCAGTCAGGAAGGCGTGGAACTCATCAAAAATGATATCGACAATGAAGGCTCTAATACTCTGATTATTGCCGCCTGTTCCCACAGGGTTATGTATGATGCGTTCAACTTTGAAAATTGTATTGTTGACAGGGTTAATATCCGGGAACAGGTAGTCTGGTGTCAGAAACCAGGGGATGAAGACACACAAATGATGGTAGAAGATTATCTCAGAATGGCCATGGCCAAGGTCGACAATATTGAACTGCCTGAACCCTTTAAACCTGAAGAAGAGTTTTCCAGGGATATCCTTGTGGTTGGAGGTGGTCTGACCGGGATGACATCGGCCTTGGAGGCCGCAAAAGCCGGCAGTTCAGTTGTTCTGGTGGAAAAAGAGGCCCAATTGGGAGGCTTCCAGAAAAACGTTCGCAAAATAGCTACATTACCTTACAAGGAAATTCAGGATAATAACCTGGAAGAACTGATCCAGGAAATCACCCAAAATGAAAAAATCAAGGTATATACCGGGGCCAAAGTAGACAAAACAGTAGGAGGGCCTGGTGTATTTCAGGTCATTATCAGTCAGAATGGGACAACAACTGAACATAGGATAGGTGCTATTGTTCTTGCTGCTGGATGGCAGCCCTATGACCCTAATAAGCTGGATGAAAAGCTGGGGTTTGGGGCTTCTCCCAATGTCATTACTAACGTCCTGTTTGAAGAGAATGTTAAAGAGGGGAAGGTAACCCGACCCAGCGATGGAAAGGACGTAACAAACATCGCTTTCCTACAATGTGCAGGACAAAGAGATCCTGATCATCTGCCCTATTGTTCAAGCGTTTGCTGTGTTACTGCCCTGAAGCAGGCCCTGCAAGTCAAAAACCAAAATCCAGAGGCCAATGTTTATATCGTGTACAAAGAAATGAGAACTCCTGGGCAGGCTGAGGACATTTACCGCAAGGCCCAGGAAGAAGGAATAATATTTATCAGGTGTCAGTCACCCGAGGTCAAGGCAAATGGTGACAGTCTGGCGGTTGAGGCCGAAGATGAACTGTTAGGCGAGACTGTCCTCATGGGAGATCTGGACATGGTTGTTCTCGCTACGGGTATGGTCCCGGTTACTGCCTTTGGTATGGATATCACTCAGGAGGAGAAGGAAAAGGAAGATGAAGAGGAATTAGACGTCCCTCTTGATGTTATAAGACGTTCGGAGCTTTTAAATCTGGAATACCGTCAGGGTCCGGAGCTGCCCGCGCTACAATATGATTTTCCGGATTCCCATTTCATATGTTTCCCTTACGAAAGTCGACGTACCGGAATATTTGTTGCTGGTTGTGTGCATCGTCCTATGGGACTCGAGACGGCCCAACAGGATGCGGCAGGGGCGGTTATGAAGGCCATCCAGTGTATTGAACTTACCTCCCAGGGCGCTGCGGTTCATCCCCGGGCGGGGGATATGAGCTTTCCAGAATTTGCCATGCAGCGTTGCACCCAGTGCAAGAGATGTACAGTGGAATGCCCTTTTGGCGCTATTAATGAAGATGAAAAAGCCAATCCCTTACCGCAAATCACGCGATGCAGACGTTGTGGGGTATGCATGGGGGCTTGCCCAGAACGTATCATTTCCTTCAATAACTATTCTGTGCAGATAATCGGCGCTATGATTAAGGCCATTGAAGTGCCTGAAGAGGATGAAGAAAAACCCAGGATTTTGGTGCTAGCCTGTGAAAATGATGCTTATGCGGCACTTGATATGGCAGGACTTAACCGTATGAAATATAACGCCTGGGTGAGGGTAATCCCTTTGCGATGCTTAGGCTCTATGAACCTCGTCTGGATTGCAGATTCCCTTTCAAAGGGCATTGACGGAATCATTCTTTTGGGGTGCAAGCATGGTGATGATTATCAGTGTCATTTTATCAAGGGAAGTGAACTGGCTGATATCCGGTTAAGCAAGGTTTCCGAAACCCTGAACAGATTAGCATTAGAATCTGAACGTGTCCGTTTTGAAACGGTATCTATCATCGATTACGATAGGCTTCCTGGCATACTGGATGAATTTGCAAAGACCATTGATGAGGTCGGCCCTAATCCATTCAAGGGATGGTAAATAAGCTGATAGCTGACAGCTCATAGCTCACATGAAAAAGTAAGCTTCTTCAATTCAATTATCTGCTATGAGTTTATGGCTCAGAACTTGTCACAGGAGGGATATATATGAGTATCAAAGTTGATCCGAATTTGATGAAGGATCTGAAGGCATTCGGCCTGAAAGATGCGAACAAATGTATGCACTGTGGGAATTGCACTGCGGTTTGTCCCCTCTCCACACCGGAAACTCCATTCCCGAGGAAATTGGTGAAATATGCCCAGATGGGTCTCAAGGATAAAATCCTGAAGAGTCCTGAGCCTTGGCTCTGTTACTATTGTGGGGATTGTTCTGATACCTGTCCGCGTGGAGCAGATCCTGGGGAGGCTATGATGGTAATGCGGCGGTATTTGACTTCCCTATATGACTGGACCGGTTTTTCCCGCAAATTTTATACATCTGAAAAATTTGAAATCATTGCCATTTCTATTGTTGCTATGCTTATTGGGTTAGCCATGTGGATTTTTCATGGCAGTAATCCTAACATGGAACATGCCCATCTTAATTCAGTATGGCCTGCACCGGCCATAGAAATCGCTGACCTCATTATGGCAGCCATTCTCACATTTTTTCTTTTAACCAACACCTACCGTTGTTTCAGCTTTGTCATGGGTGATTTGAAGAAAAAAATTCCTCTTGAGTTATATATAACACAAGCTAAAGATTTCGTTACCCACTTTATTACCCAAAGAAAGTTTGGAGAATGTACAGATAGGATGCAATGGATCATCCATCTTCTGATCATGACGGGTTACAGTACGGTTTTTATGCTTGTGGTTATTTTTCTTGCAGGGGGTATACACGTCATAGGACTTTCCTGGGATAAAATCATGTTTCAGCGTGATGTGATATATCCGTTTTTTCATCCTGTACGTCTATTAGGATATTATGCTACCTTTGCACTCCTTTACGGGACCACGTATGCTATGATCGGCCGCATCAAGAAAAGCAAAACTCCCTACAAGAGTTCACACGGGACAGATTGGATGTTTTTAATTCTCTTGCAACTCACTACCCTGACGGGAATTATCATCCATTTTGCTCGGCTTTTGGATTGGCCCCTGACTACATATATCCTGTATGTGGTACACCTGATGGTGGCTGTTCCTATGCTGGTTCTGGAAGTACCTTTTGCAAAATGGGCCCACCTGATGTTTCGGCCGGTTGTCCTTTTCAGCATGAGTGTCAAAGAGAAATATCTTCAGGGACAAAATTAGGACTATAGGCCCTCGTTGTATTTTGGGTTGGGGTTTTTGATTATATATCATTATGAATAGCAGTTGAAATGATAGCAAGAGTTGGTTATCTGGGATATTTGAATTTATATATGAGAATATTTAGGCCTAATAGCTTGCCGTGAAATATAGAACCAAATTTTATACAGAGGTCGTATGAGATTTGGTTTTTTTGATAAGTAATTAAGAGTTTTTATTCGGAGCGATCAAATGAATCAACAGGAAACCCCCAAGTGTCGCCATTGTGGCGTAGATATGAAAAAGTGGATGACGCCGGCCGATTCCACATGGGGGACAGTCTTTCAATGGGTCTGTTTTAATGACGAATGCCCTTATTTTGTGCGTGGCTGGGATTGGATGATGGAGTCGCAGAAGGTGAAGGCTTCATATAGGCATCGTTTTAACCCTGAGACGGGCACATCGGGTCCTCTCCCGGTTTGGTCTTATGATGCCCATAAAGATCATATTATTGAGGATTAGAAACGTGTACTCTGCAAAGATCATAAAGATCATAATGTTCGAGAGAGATAAAGAATAATGGAGTAAACCGAAGTGACTCAGGGTTAAGGCAAAGGGCGCAAGGAAATGTCGAACACATTAAGCCTTACGCCACAAGCGGTAGCGTTCATATGAAAAAATTAGGAATAGGAAGAAATGACCCATGTCCCTGCGGTAGTGGTAAAAAGTTTAAAAAATGCCATATTGGAAAGGAAGACGAAATGATCTTTAATGGGAGGGGAGAAATTCCCATTGAGATGAGCGCCATGATAACCTCCCTCCCAGAAGTGAATTATGGGCGTTCCAGAGAGATGAAAGATGCCCTGGACATAAAAAAGCTTACAGGAAATTCGATAGGGATAAAATTCGTGGATCTAAAAAGATATATCGATCTAAATATTTTTAGTGGTACCCATCGTAAGGCATCGGAAGGAAAGGAGGGCGGGGTTTTTATTAATCTGTATAAGACCATGAAGACAGATCCGAATAACATCTATCTTGCCATTTCTCATGATATTGATGATTCAACATTAATTCATGAGCTAGCCCATGTCATAGATTACCTAGGTGGTTCAAAATTGATGCCAGGCACACTTCAGCATTTGAGTTTTGAATCAGAAACTCCCATAGACCATCTCGAACACCCGGAAGAATTTGGCTCTTGGCTTACTTATCTCAAAAAAAAATTTGATGTACAACAAGATGCCGATGATGCTATCATTTCCTTTCTATATGAAAATGGTATGCTGATTAAGGGAAAGGAGATTCAGGAAGAGAGCATTGTGATACTAAAATTAAAATCAGACAGGATATTGAGCTTCCTAAGCGAAAAGAGTCAGGAGATAGACACTCTTATTCGTGACCTCCCAGGATATATAGGGTCGAGAAAAATAAAGAATTAATTGATATTAGTGGAAGTTGAGCTTTTGATTTGAAGCGTTTTTTCTCCAAATAAACTGAATTTCAACCAGTCGAAAGCAAACTTCATCAATTCCGCATAATCGGTGGCCAATTTAACCTTCAACCTTGGCTCCACTTCGAAAAGATCGAAAAATTTGCTTTTGAAGATAAATTCGCTGAATTTATCTAAGTTATAAGATGCCATGAAAAACATCTGGATCTTTTGATGGACATCTTTCTCTGGGCCAAGGTCTTTTTGGGATGTGATGATCTCTAACCATTTATCATTCATCTTGTTATATTCATCTACCCCCTCATTTTTCAGCCATTCCTCAATGGTCCATTCTCTGTTCTCCTGAAAACCCAGACAGTGCTCTTCATCCACAATAAAAAACTTTTCCTTTGTTTCTCTCTTGGGATCCGGTTTTATTGCAGCTCTGCCCAGAGGGTATATACGGCAGGCTCCGGGGCGGTCCTCATAGATGGCACATCCATCGGATGAAACAAAAGGACATCTCCTTTTTTTCTCCTGGTCCATTTTAAGTTTGACTACTGGAAATCGCATATGGCTTTTCATTGTTGTATCGGTATAAATATTCAAAAAATCATCGGATGATATTCTTAGTCGATTTTTAATGCACACAATGTCATAAGGCGTTAAGATCAGATTGAGATCCGCACAGCAACGAGTAAAGCACTTGATATCCCTGTGACACCGAAACTTGAATTTATTTCCTGAAATAGGTTTAAAAGCTGCTTCTTTGTGAGTCATAATATATTATAAAAATCTATTGGAACCTCATAATAAGCCTATGTCATGGTTCATTGATTCTTGTTCCTATCCAATCCAGGGATGGCTTTACAGATGCTAAGGGATGTTAATAATGATTTATTTATGACAGTTTTGTTTTACCCAGAACACCTTTTTCCCAAAAAGGCCAAATTTTATCCAATCAAAAGAAAATATAAGTAATTCATCATCGTTTTCTTTGATATTCTCAATCCTTTCAGGTTCTACCTCCAGCCTATCTAGGAAGGTGCTTTTAAATACAAATTCTCTAAATTTATCAAGGTTATATAAGGCCATAAAGGTCATTTGTTGAATCTTTGGGTTATCAATATCCAGTTCTTGGGCTTGGAGTTGTATAGTAAGACTGGAAAAGTATTCATTCATGTTGTCATAATTGGGAACAGCCTGATCTTCCAGCCAATCAGATATTTTCCATATATCGTCCTCCTTAAGTCCCAGGCAACGTGAGGCGTTGGTGATCAAACTAAAGGTTCCGTCATCGTTCATATCCAGGGGATACATCCTGCAAGGCCATGGCCTCTCATCATAGACAATACATCCTTTATGTGACACAAAAGGACATCTATTAGTGCCTTCGTTCATCTTGAGTATCACCAGCGGGATCAAACGTTTTTCTTTTGGGATAATTATCGTATATTTTTCAAGAAATTCATCGGATGAAATCTTCAGGCCGTTCTTCAGGCGCAAGACATCAAATGGGGTTAAGACAATGGTTATATCCTGGCAGCATTGGGTAAAGCAATTAACCCCTGGATAACAGTTAAATCTGAATGAATGATTTCGTTCCATCCTTTCATTATTCCCCCCCTCAAGTCTATGCTTATTTTGGGACATGCATTATTCCTTTCTAATAATAAAAATTGATGTTCGATTTTATACAAATTACTTGACGGCGTATATGACTTTATTTTTATAAAGGTATTCTATAGCAACTACCGTATATAGTGGTCAATAAGATTAGCGTCGGGGAGGATAGTATTTTATGAAAGAACGAACATTATCAATTATTAAACCGGATGGAGTGTCAAGAAATCTGATAGGAAAAATTATTAGAAGATTGGAAGAGGCGGGCATAAAGATCGTAGCAATGAAAATGATAAAGATGACTAAGGAAGAGGCTAAAGGGTTTTACAAAGTGCATGAAAGCCAATCTTTTTATGAAAGTATCACTGATTTTATGTCGTCAGGACCATGTGTAGTGATGGTTTTAGAGGGTGGAGATGTTATCAGCAGATATCGCAAATTAATGGGTGCGACAAACTATGAAGAAGCTGAAGATGGGACGATAAGGCGCGACTTTGCCACTGATATAGAGAAAAATGTCGTACATGGGTCTGATTCCAAGGAAACTGCAAAGTTTGAAATCAATTATTTTTTTAATGTATTTGAAATTATGAAGGATTAAAGAAATAATTTGTCTCCGGGCGTAGAAATGTCTCACCCGAAGACAATATAGAAAAAATTTGATTTTAACTTTCTTTTTTCTTTTGTTCTTTGGTTTTTTCCTTGGTTTCCTTCAGTCCTTTTATTTCTTCTTTCAGCGTTTCAACTTCGTCTTTAAGATCACTTTTCTCGTCGAACGTTTCCGTCGTTTTTTTGTCTTTGATCTCTTCATAGCCTAGATAGGCGGCTAAGGCCCCGCCTAAGATCAACACAATAGGCACACCGCCTTTTAAGAGGATAATGAATTCTACCCCCCAATAGATAATACCTATAATTCCTAAGATAAAAGCGACCAGTCCTCCTGCTAAAGCTGCCATTTTCCCACCTCCTTACTCTTTAATCATTCAGCATTTTTAAACAATCTTTTTTGATCTGATATCATAAAGAGAATGACTGATCAAGAATTATTATATAAGTTTGATAAAATAAACATTGATGATAAACGTAATTATATTGAATAAATTGTATAAAAATAGTTGATTTTTTTGAGAGTTGATTTAGAATAATAAAACGTATGAATGGCAAAAAATTGGACAAATAAGGAATAATTAAGAGAAAGTGGAAGCTTTTTTGCAATAAAAAATATTTTTTGAGTAATAATTGCGATTATTTAGTGATAATTAGGATTGATATTATTTAGGAATGTTATTATATTATAATATTGTGCTTTTTTTTCAAGTGCCAGCGTAGCTCAGACGGCAGAGCAACTGATTTGTAATCAGTAGGTCGGGGGTTCGAATC